>DAOTXG010000660.1:0-13809 GCA_034435515.1 Anaerolineales bacterium | reverse complement strand
GGGCGGCCTGGTTATCGCCCAGGCCGTGGTAGACCAGACCCAGATTGACCAGACTGGCGGCTTCGCCGATGCGATCGCCGATGGTAATATAGAGGCCGAGCGCCTGTTGGTGGTAGTTGCGGGCGGCCGCGTAGTCGCCCATATCACAATACAGCACGCCCAGATTATTGAGCGTCATCGTCTCGCCGCGCCGGTCGCCAGTGGTCCGACAGATGGACAACACTTGTTCGTAATAATTGCGGGCCACCGTTTGATCGCCTAGCTCCACCTGGATTCTTCCGAGATTATTGAGGCTGTCGGCTTCTCCCTGGCGGTATCCTTCGGCTTGATAGGCTTCCAGGGCTTGCTGGAAATGCGTTTGCGCTTTTGCATAATTTCCTTGATCTAGATAGACATTGCCCAGATAGTACAGGCTTTTGGCCCCGGCATGTCCATTGTCGTCCGCCCGCGCCAACGTGAGGGCATATTCCAATGGTGTGCGCGCTTCCTCATAATTTCCCTGCCGCCAAAGCACCTTGCCCCACGCGATGTAGGCTTCGGCCTTATGACCTAAATCCTGCGCCTGCGCTGCCGCCCGCTGCGCGGCCTCGAGCGCGGCCGGATAGTCGCTGAGCGTCTCGGCATAGTTGGCCTGGCGGAGGGCGACCTCCGTTCTACGCCGGTCGTCGTTCAATTCGCCGGACAGAGTTGCCAGCGTCGCCAGGTCATCGGCTTGCGCCTGGCGCTCGCCGCGCAAATCGTTGACCGCCTCACGCGCCAGCAGTAGTTCGTAGCGCGCCGCTACGTCGCTGTGAGGCGTGAGTTCCAGCGCGCGACTGAAATACCTCGCGGCTTCATCGTTTGCGAACTGCGCCGCCGCCCACTTCCCGGCCAGCGCGGCGTAATGCCGCTCGCGCTCCAGGTCTTCGGCCTGATGCCAGTGATAGACGAGCAGCGGGAGCGTCAATTCACCCGCGGACAGGTCGGCTGCGCCGGCATAAGCGCGTTCGTACCACAGGGCCACGACGCGATGCAACTGCCGCCGCTGGGCAAAGAGCAGGGTCGAGTAAGCCGTCTCCTGAGTGATAATGTGCTTGAAAATATAGGTCAGTTCGGGTTCCGGCGCTTCCAGCGGCGTCAGGTCCAGCTGGGTCAGGTCTTCCAGGTGGGTTTGCAGCAGGCGGGTGCTGATTTCCATCTGTTCGCCCAGCGTATCGTGCAGGATGGTAAACCCGAAAGTCCGCCCGATGACGGCGGCGACTTTGAGAGTCAACTGCCTTTCCGGCGGCAGCCGGTCAATACGCGAGAGGATCAAACCCTGAATGGTGTCCGGCAGTGTCTGCACGGCGCGGGCGAGGTCGCCGCTGATGGCGCAGCGCGGCTCGCCCGCCTCCGTCGTCACCATGATGAGGGCGTTGTCGCGCAGGAAGTACACCAGTTCTTCGGCGAAGAAGGGATTGCCGTCGGCCCGCGTCCGTACCAGGTCGGCGACCAGCGCAGGCAGGGCTTCGGACGGCAGGCTCAGCCGGGCGGCGGCCAGCGTCACCGTCTCATCCGGCGACATTGCGCCGAGGAGCAAATGCTCGGTCTCCGGCATCGCCGACAGGGCCGGCGGCTGAGGGCGCGCGATCTCGCCCTCCAGCGGGCGCATAACCACGGTGAGCAACAATGGCACGCGGGCGACGATCAACGCGCGGGCGACCTGCAGCGTCAAATCCCACGATAACGTGTCGAGCCAGTGGGCATCCTCCAGCACCAGGACGAGCGGGCGCTCGGCCGCCCAGGCGCGCAACAACGCCAGCAGCAGCGAGACCAGGCTCTCGTGGCGCACCTCCGTCTCCAGCGAAGCCGTCAGTTCGTTTTCTGGGAGATCCAGGTTCAACACGTCGTTCAACAGCGGGAGGCGCTCGGCCAGGTCTGGGGCTACGTCACGGATGCGCCATTGCACTCGCTGCTGTCGCTCGGCCAGGTCGTCCACGTCGTCCAGGTCGAAATACGAAGTGAAGATGTCCCGCCAGGCGCGGTAGGGCGTCTGCTGCTCGATGCTGCGGCCCATGCCCATCAGGCCGACGAGGCCGCGTTCGCGCATCAACCGGCTGGCCTCCTCGACCAGCCGGGATTTGCCGATCCCTGCCTCTCCCTCGACGAGCAGGATCTGGCTGCGCCCGGCCTGGACTGCCTCCAGCAAAGCAAGGATCCGCGCCATCTCGGCCTGCCGCCCGACGAGCGCGCGGCCCGCCTCCTCCGGGCGGCCCCGTCCAGCCTCCCCGGTGGGGCGGTAGATGCGAATCAGGCCGGCCTTGCCTTTCACACGGACGGGCGGGAGGAGGTCGAAGGCCACTTTGCCGCGCGCACTCCGGTAGGTTTCGAAATCGCAGCGCACGTTGCCTCGCCCGGCAATGACCATCAACCGGGCGGCGAGGTTGACCGGGTCGCCCATCACCGTGTATTCGCGCCGGGTCTCGCTCCCGACCGGGCCGGCGAATACGCGGCCGGTCGTCACGCCGATGGCGAGCGACAGGCCCTGCGCCTCCGCCTTGGCTGCTAACTCCAGCGCGCAGCGCAGGGCGCGTTCAGGATCGTCCTCGTGCGCGTGGGGCGGCGCGCCGAGGAGCGCGAGCAAAATCGTGCCTTTGTCATCTACCGCCAGTTTATTAATGCTGCCCTCGTACTGCCTTTCAATCGTCTCCTGAGCAGTGCGGAGGAAGGCGTGCAAGCGGCCCACCGCCTCGGGCCGGGCATAGTCGATGCCTTCGACGCCGATGAACAGGACGCTCATGGGGCGCAGCACGGCGAGCCAGGCTTGCAGAGCCTGGCCGGACCAGGCGCTGACGACCGGGGGGACGTAGAGGCGCAGGACTGAGGCGACGGCTTCGGGGTTGACGACCCGCGCCCAATCGGGCTGCGGCAGCGGGCGGGGCGCGACCGCGCCCGGCGCGACGAGCGCGGCGGTCTCCGGGCTGAGGATGATCTGTCCACGGCCCGCCTGGTGCTCCGCCTGGGCGACCTGGCGCAGCGGATCGCCCGCAATCACGTATTCCCAACGATCGGCGACGCCCCCCACCCGCGCCCCGAAGATTTCCCCGGCCCCAACGCCGATCTTCATCCCCAACGCCACCGGGCCGACGCTGGTTTGCAGCGTGGCGAATTCCGCCATCGCGGTCTGCATCGCCTCGGCGGCCTGTTGGGCGCGGCGCGCGGCGAGGCTCAGCGCCTCGTCCACCGCCGGGAACACGACCGTCAGCGCGTCGCCGCTGAATTTGACGACTTCCCCGCCCTCGGCTTCGATGAGGGAGATCATGCGCGTGAAATAGGTGTTCAACAGGCGCGTGAGTTCTTCCGGCCCCTCCGGCCCTTTTTGCGCCAGCGCCTCGGTCAGCGGGGTGAAGCCGGATACGTCGGCGAAGAGGACGGCGGCGAGGAAACGGTCCGCTTGCGCCTGCGTGGGAATGGCCGGCGCAGTTTCGCTTAACGTGGCGCGGACGAGGTTCGGCGGGACGTAGGCCGCCAGCGTGCGCAGCAATTCAGACAAATTTCGCCTCCGGGATTTTCATTATACTCCGCGCGAGAAGCCTCCGCCATACGCTGGGGACGCGGTGTGCACGCAAAGTTTGTCAGCAGTTGCACTGCTGACAGCGGCCTTGCCGCAGTGCAACTGCGGCAGACCGGGGCCGCCTGACAACGTTTGCGTGCACACGGGACGCGCCCTGGTTAGAAACTAATTGGAATTGCCTCGCGCCTCACAAAGAAAGCAGACCTCCTGGCGCGAGGTCTGCTTCACAGGCGCACAACACGCCAGACCCTAAGGGTCTCAGAGACCCTTAGGGTCTGAAGCCGGGAAGTAATTCTTGGACGGCCCCTTACCTCCGGATCAACGGCAGATAGAGATTGTTGACATTGACAAAAGTCTCTCCGACCGACAACTTCAGTTCTGCGCGGCTCATGCTCATCCCCCGGTCGCGAGCGCCCTCGCCGCCGCCGGGATAGACCCAGCTCAGGAACTCATCCCAACCATTAGCGCCAGTGGTCATTTGATAGAGAGTCCCGGTCGTATAAGGGCTGAAGGCCGGGGAGGTCCGGTCCGTTGGGAAGTAAATCGAGAGACCGTGCACGCGGCTGTGATCCCAGGTATAGGGCGTTGAGCCAACCCGGAGGCCGCCGCTCACATGCCGCTCAACGACCACGGCATTATCCACCGCATTTTGGACTGCCTGAGCCTGCGCCGACAAAACTAACCCGCGGGTCTGGGCTTGGGCCGCCAAATCCCACAAGTCAATGTAGTCGGCAAAGTAGGCGTTCGTCGCCTCGCGGTCGGCAGCGAAAGCCTGGGAAGCATTGCGCGCTTGAATGGTGACCGTCTGATTACCAGTGGCTTGTAATGCATTCGCCAGGCTGTCAATAGCCGTCCGCAACGCGCCCAACTGGCTGGTAGCGATCAGCGAGATGGTGTGCGGGCGCTCCTGCCGCGAGGCCTCGGCCGAATAGCGGGCCACAATCCGCTGGCCAACGGCGAGCGGCGTATCGGTACGGGCCAGGTCGCTGAAGTACACAGGATAAGTGTCCACGCCCCAGCTGATTTGCTGCGAGAAGACGACGTAATCGGCCCATTCGCGCACGTCGTAGGCATTCTCGGCCAGGCCCATCAGGCAGGCCTCGTAGTCCACGATGCTGATCTTGCGCGAACCGTTCCGGGTCCCCTCTTTCAGCGCCGAGTACACTTCCGGCGGGGTCAGTTGCGGTTGGTTGAGCGGCGCCGGGTTCAGGTCCCGGCTGATGCCGTACGCGCCGTCGCCGTGGTCATCTATGGCCAGATAGTAGTTTTCTGCCGGGTAGTTGTCCATCGCCCAGGCGACAAAGTTGGCCAGGGTCGAGGGATCGCCCAGATTCAACTCGCCCAGATTCCAGCGATTTACGCCAGGGGTGTAGACGCCGCCCGCCTGGACGTCATAGCGCACTGTATCTGATACCCCTGACCCATCGTAGAGGATCAACACTTTCAGCCACGGTTGCTTGCCGCCAATGAACCCCTGGATATCCGTGCGATATTTGGTCAGGATGGATTCAACATTGGTATCTTCGGCGTTGAGAAAGAGCATCACCGTCCACGTGTCGGTCACGGGAGTCAGCGAGGTGAAGTTGCCTCCGACCGGTACTGCTTCGGTAGAGTTGCATTTGGCCGTCAGATCGTAGAAGGCGGTGGGGTCGCCGGCGCCGGTATAGGACTCGACGCTGGCGTAGTAGGTGCTATTGGCTTTGGTCACCGGGACCGTGTAGGTGATGAACGAATCGAGCGTTACGCTGTCGTCGTCGTTGTACGCGACCTGATTCAGGTTGTTGTCGTACAGGTACATGACCGAGTCGAGCGTGGAGCGCGGACTCTGGACTTTCGTTTGGGCGTCAATATCCAGGGTGAGCGGGCCGGCGGGGACGTTATTGATGCGAAACCAGTCAATATCGTAGCCGCCCAGCGCGTCGCCGACCGTCCCAGAGATCGTCGTCGTGGGGCAGCCAATTACCGTGGCCTCCGTCGTATCATTATTCGGTTCGTTTAAGTCAATCGCCGCCGCCGCGCCGGCCCCTGTGGCATACACGCTGATATAGTCCACATAGACCCGGCTTTCCTGCCCGGCTGAACCGGTGTCATACATTTCAAACACGAGGTCCACAGGCTGTCCCGCGACCAAATCTATTTCAGCCGGATTGAGCGTAAAGGTGGATTCTTGCCAGCTGGCAGGCGCGTCAACCGAGTCAATGCATCCCAGATCCGCCCAAATATCCCAGTTGACTGTCGAACGCAGGCTGGCGCAGAAGAAGTCCCTGTCTGGGGTCGTCTCAGGAGTGGACAGCACAAACCAGTAATCCACAACTACACTGCTGACGCCGGCCGGCACGTTGAGCGTCTGATAGAGAAAGCCGTCTCCACCCACTGACGGCGCGATGTGGGCGACGTGTGTCTCGTGGGGCGCCGTATCCGTAATAATGACATCCACCACACCGTCTGGAGCGGGAGGGGTCCAATAATTCAGACTGGGATCATCTTCAAAACTCCCATTCTGAACCAATTGCCCGTTGGGGTCGGGGTCAGGCGGAGGCGGCGGGGGCGTGTCGTCGGCCCACACGTAGATGTCATCAATGTAGGGACCGTCATATCCGTAATCTCCACTGACTGACCCATTGGACTCAAAAATCCACGCCAGGTAGACAGTGGAGTAGCCCACATAAGAAGTCAACCAGTAAGACTGCTCCACCCAGTCATAAGAGTATCCAGACCAATAGTCACAGGTGTAATCTATGCCATCCGTCGATACACAGAAATACATCCAGTCGTAATCAGGCTCGGTATCGTACCAGAGCCAGAAGTCCACGTAAAAATCACTCATCGCGCTCAGGTCAAGCGGGCCATAATCTAACCAGCTGTAGAGAGTGTCGGTATACCCCAGTGAGGGATTGATCGCATCGGGGCCAAAGGCCGCCGGCCAGCCTTCATAGTAATAATCACCGTTCCAATAATACTCAATCGCCCCCCAGCTGCGGTAATCCGGGCTAGAGCTAAAATCGTAGATCGTCCAATTGCTGGTCCCGTAGGTCGCCGGGAAAGGAACTCCAAAGTCATAGCCTAACGGATAGCCACTGGGGAAGAAGGTAAAGTCCTCGTACAATAGCAATTGCCAATCCTGGCTGCTGACGAGGGGTGAAAAATCCCGCGCCGGATGGGGAGCTTTGGGAGCGTGTGGGCCTGTCGAGGGCGCCTTACCCTTAGGGGCTTTGACCGCACTTTGAATAGTTGGCAGAGGTTTCCCACGGGTGATCTGCACCTTCGGCACAAACGGTGCCGCATTCAACCCGGTGCTCTGGTTGCCAAATCGGATCTGAGGCTGGCCCGCTTCCGGCGCGCGGCGAGGAGGATTAAGCGGCGCAGGCGGCGGCGGCGTGCTGGTGGCTTCGGCCTGCGCCCGCGGGGCGCTGGACTCACTGGCCTGCGCCGACGGCGAGCCAAACAGCGTTACGGCGAGCGCCATGGTCGCCGCGATGACGCCGAGCGTGAGGACGAGACGAGCAAAGGGGTTGTGAAGGATGGGCTTCATAAGGCGCTCCTATAGGAGAGAGGGTGCAATCCGATCTCAACCGCGCAAGACAAGCCCATTATATGATTAATTCAGAAGAGCACAAACGCCGGTGATGACCTTTTCCGCAACTCACCCGCCCCTGCTGCCTTCGGAACATGACCGCCGCTCTCCGAATTTGTCGCTATCCAACCGCGTAGGTCACGCTTGCAGCGTGACGGCTTGCGCGGCCAGAAGTTGTCACGCTCAAAGCGTGACCTACGATAACTGATTTCTTGAAAAAAATCAGCGCCGATCAGCGTTTCCTCAGCGTCATCAGCGTTCTCCCACTCAGACCTAAATCAGCTTCTGCGCGACCAACAGCTCGGCGTTGAGGATCGCCCCGCCCGCCGCGCCGCGAATGGTGTTGTGCGAGAGCACGACGAACTTGACGTGAAAGAGCGGGTCGACGCGCACGCGGCCCACCACCGTCGTCATGCCCTGCCCTGCCTCCCGGTCCCGGCGCGGCTGAGGGCGGTCGGCTTCGGGACGGACTTCGACGACGCAGTGCGGGGAGGAGGGGAGTGTCTGGACGAGCGCCGGCGCCTGGAACTCGGCCAGTGCCCGCGCGGCCTCGTCCGGCCCGGCGGCCCGCTCGAACTCGACCGAGGCGCAGACCAGATGCCCATCGGTGACGGCGACGCGGTTGGTGTGCGCCGAAATCCGCAATGGCGCTGGCTCGACCGAGCCGCCGTTCAAGCGCCCGAGCATCTTCTGCGGCTCCGTCTCCACTTTGTCCTCTTCGCCGGAGATATACGGGATGACGTTATCCGTGATGTCGAGCGAGGCCACACCCGGATAGCCCGCGCCCGAGAGCGCCTGCAGCGAGACGACAAACGCGCGGCGCAGGCCAAAGGCGTCCTGCAGCGCCTTGAAGGCAATCGTCAGGCCGGTGCTGGTGCAGTTGGGATTGGTGACGATGAAACCTTTCCACCCGCGCTGTTTCTTCTGCCTCTCGACCAGCGCGGCGTGATCCGGGTTCACCTCCGGGATGAGCAGCGGCACGTCGGGCCACATGCGGTGCGCCGAGGCGTTGGAGCACACGGCGTACCCGGCGGCGGCGAGCGCCGGTTCGGCCTCCCGCGCCGTCTCTGCCGGCAGCGCCGAAAACGCGAGCGCGGCGTCGAAGTCCGGCCCGGTCGGGATGACCTGCATATGCTTCACGTATTCCGGCATCGGCGACGGGAGAATCCAGCGGCAGCCCTCGCCATAGGTCTGCCCGACCGTGCGGTCCGAGCCGGTGAGCGCCGTCACTTCAAACCACGGATGATCCTCCAGCAACTGCACAAACCGCTGGCCGACTGCGCCAGTAGCGCCGAGAATAGCGACTTTGATTTTCCTCATGAACGTCTCCTTTGCGGATTGCGGATTGTTGATTGCGGATTACGGATTACTCCTTACTCATTACTCAGAGTGTAAAACGTGATGCGTAACGAGTAATGAGTAATGAGTAATGAGTCCGTCCTCAGACAATCAGTCCGTGTATCGCACGTACCGCCTCGTCTGACTCTTGGGCGGCGACGACCAGGCTGATGCTGCATTCTGACGAGCCTTGCGCGATGGCGACGACGTTGACGCCCGCGCCGCCGAGCGCGCTGAACACGCGGCCGGCAATGCCGGGGGTGTGCCGCATCCCGGCGCCGACGACGGTGACGACTGCGCATTCGTCGGTCGTGGTGATGCTGTCAATGTCGCGCCGCGCTAATTCTAGCCGGAATTCGTCCTCCAGCGCGCGCCGCACGGCCCCGGCGGCCTGGCCCGGGACGACGAAGCAGATGCTTTGCTCAGACGAGGCTTGCGAGATCATGGCGACGCTGGTCCCGGTGCGGGCGACGGCGGCGAACGTCCGCGCGGCGATGCCCGGGATCCCGATCATCCCCCGGCCCTCCAGCGTGACGATGCTTTGGCCCTTGAAGGCGGTGACGGCCTTGACAGCGCCCCGCCCCGCCCCGTTGTCGGGAATGATGCGCGTGCCGGGGTGCGCGGGGTTGAAGGTGTTCTTCACCCACAGCGCCATCCCGCGCTCGACCACCGGGCGGATCGTCTTGGGGTGCAGTACCCTCGCTCCGTAAAAGGCGAGTTCCGAGATTTCGCGGAAGGTCAGCTCGGGCAGCGTGCGCGCGCCAGGCGCGAGGCGCGGGTCGGCGGTCATCACGCCGTCCACGTCGGTCCAGATCCACACTTCGTCGGCGTTCAACGCCACGCCGAGGATCGCCGCCGAGAAGTCGCTGCCCCCCCGCCCCAACGTCGTCACCACGCCGGCTTTTGTCGCGCCGACGAAGCCGGTGATGACGGGCGTCGCGCCGGCGTCGAGGAGGGGCGAAAGAGCGGCCTCCGCTTTGGCCTGGGTCGCCTCCATGTCCGGCGAGGCCGATTGGTAGACCGCATCGGTGACGACGACCTCGGCGGCATCCACCGGCTGCGCCGCGAGGCCCGCGTGGCCCAATGCGGCGGCGACCAGCGGCGCGCTCATCCGCTCGCCGAGCGACGAGAGCGCGTCGAGCGCGCGGGGCGAGGCCTCGCCCAGGACGCCGATGGCGTGGCAGAGCGCGGCAAACTCGTCGAGGTAGGCCGCGATGATCAGTTCGGCCTCTTTCGCGCCGGGCGCCAGTTCGCGCAGCGCGTTCAAATGCCTGGCGCGCAGATCGATCGCCGCCCGCGCCGGGGCCGACTCGTCGCCGCCCGCCGCCGCGTGCGCCGCGTTCAGCAGGGCGTCGGTCACGCCGCTCATCGCCGAGACGACGACGGCCAGGCGCGGCCACTCGCGCCGGGCCTCGCGCACGATCTCAATCACCTGCCGGATGGCGGCGGCGCTGCCGACGGACGTGCCGCCGAATTTCATGACGAGAGTCTTGGCCATACGAAATACCTCCTCGACCATTGGCCGCCCGATGGGTGGGGAACGCTGATCCCGCTGAACAAAACGCTGATAGCGCTGATTTTCTTTGTTAAATCCGCGAACATCAGTCTGATCAGCGTCATCAGCGTTCAAACAAAAAACGCGGAGGGAAAGCCTCCGCGTTGGGTGAACACGCCTGCGCCCGAGCGCCCGCGACCCAGCCTAAGCGGCGGCCTCCCCGACCGGGGTGGTCGTCGTAGTCATGGTCGTGGTGGTTGCGCCAGACAGGTTAATCATGTCGTCGGGGAAGGTATCACGAAAGCCGCGGCTTTGTCAAACAGAATTTTCAGCCAGGGAATTTGGGCAGGTTACCAGTCACCCGTAAAACCTCTAAGCCTGTTTTCCGCACCCACAAAATCCCTTTGTTCGGATGGCAGAGGCGCTGCCGTCCGGGTCAGCCGCAGTGCAACTGCGGCTGAAACGGCGGAAAAGAGGCTAAGAGCCTGGCTGCTATCAGCAGTGCAACGGCTGACAAACTTTGCGTGCACACGGCCTGCGTTTTACGTTTTACGCATTACGTTTTACACCGACGCCCCCCGCCGGCTTGAGCATCTTCCGAATCTTCAACGCCAGGTGGACGGCGAGCCGGGTGTCGGGGTTGTTCATGTCCAGCCCGGCCAGTTGTTGAATCCGATCCATCCGGTAGAGCAGCGAGTTGCGATGGATGAACAGTTTTTCCGCCGTCTGGCTCAGGTTGCCCAGCCGCTCGCAGAAGGCCCCGAGGGTTTCGAGCAAATCGCCGCCGCCCTCGTAGTCCAGCAAGGGGCCGAGGGCCTCGCGGCAAAAGGCTTCGAGCTCAGGATTGCCTTCGAGCTGGAACAACAGCCGGTAAACCGACAGATCGCCAAAATAGAGGGGCTGCTCATCCTTTAAGCGCGCGGCCATCGAGAGCGACTGCGACGCCTCGCGATAGGAGTCTTTCCAGTGCGGCAGTTCCTCGGCGGGGCGGCCCACGCCGCCGTAGAGCGCGAACTGTGGATATTCGCTGCGCGCGGCCTTGCGGATGGCGTCGGCCAGTTTGAGCGCGGCCTCCGGGCGGCCGGCCTCGGCCACGGCGCAGAACACGACCATCTCGTGGCCGCGCGGGCGCGCCAGTGCGCTGGTCCCGGCGTGCACGATGGACTGGTTGACAATCGTCTCCAGCCGCCGCAGGCTCGGCGCGTCCGCCGCCTCCGCCCAGCGCCAGGCCAGCGCCGCGTGCGGCGGCTCCACGTCGTAGCCGATGCGCTGCGCCCAGCGCTGCAGTTCCTCCACCCCCAGCGCCCCGGTGAGCACCGCGTCCATGAAATCGCCGATGGCGCGCTTCTCGGCGTCGCTCACCGCTTTCGCCTTCGCCATCTCGAGCGCGCAGGCCGCCGCGCCGTGCTCGACGACCAGTTGATCCAGCGCGTCCAGCTCGTCCGCGCCGCCGAGGACCGAGAGATAGCCGCGCGCCATGCCCTTAGCCACAATCGGGCACACCAGCCGCATCAGTCCGCCGGGCAGCGACTGGTCGCGCCAACCGCCTATGGCTGCCGCCTGCCGCCGGTCGCGCAGCCCCTCGGGCAGCTGGCTCGACAGGCTGAGCGCGTCGAGCACCTGCGGCCAGTTGGCTTGCAGCGCCGGCGCAATCACGTGGGCCAGCGGCTTCAGGCGCTTGTCCTGCACGATCACCGTCTTGCCGGTCACGTCGAACATGGCCTGCGCCATCTTCGCCAACCCCGCGCCTTCGACGGACAGGCGGGCGAGATTCTGGTAGACGCGCGCGCCGCGCTCGACGAGGTAAGCCTGGCGGTTGACGATCAACTCCAACGCCGCCCGCTGGAGGCCGCGAACCGAGACGCCATCCGGGAGGACAATCACCGGGAGGTTCAGGCTGGCCGGGAGATTGGTCTTCGCCGGGACGGCGGCCCCGGCCACGCCGCTGGCGGCCCACGCCGCCAACTCTTTCTTCGTCGGGCCGTCGCCGCACAGCACGAAATCGCCGGCCTCGGGCGTGATCCCGGCCCCGGCCATCACGACCCACTTCACCGCCCGGTCGCGGAAAGACGCGGCGGGCAGCGGCGTGCCGGGCGGGAAGGCCAGGCGCACAAATTCACCTAAGGAGACTTGCGGGGTTTCAGGAGGCATTCAGGCGCGCACGGTCAGCAGGATCAGTTGCGCGCAATAGTAGCAGATTCTGAATGACCTAACAACTGTTCCCCTGAATCAAGACAGGCTTTTTCAAACTCGTGGGAGCGGCTTGTAGCCGCGACCCTCGTGGGCAGCCGCGACGCCCATCGTGGGTACAACCCGCTCCCACAGGACACCGGCAGTTTCCAAACTCGTGGGAGCGGCTTGTAGCCGCAACCCAGTGGGCCTAGCGGCGCCGGCCGGCGGCGCGCACGATCTCGGCGAACCGGTCGGCGTCCGCCGATTTGAAGAGGTGGCTGCTGGCGCCGAGGCGGTGACTGGCCAGCAGCGCGCGCTCGTCGCGCGACGAGAGGAGCACCATCACCGGGATTGAGCGCGTGCGCGCGTCGAGCCGGAGACGCTTCAGCACCTCCAACCCGCTGCCCCGGAGCAGTTTCAGGTCGAGAAAAATGACCTTGGGCAGGGCGCGCAGCCGGAAATTAGACCGGGCCCCTTTGCCGAAAATGAAAGCGAGCGCCTCGTCGCCGTCGCGCGCGACGGCGACCTGCCCCAGGCTCTTATCTTCCCGCAGCGCATGTCGTATCTGCTCGGCCTCCTGGGGGTTATCCTCGACGACCAGAATATCAACAGGATCAGTCATCGTCATGACTCGGCAAGTGACTTCCGTGCGTCGCACGGAACGAGAATAAAAATGTTGGGTTTGTAGTGACCGCTTCCCGTTAGTCGTCAACCAGCGACTAAAGTCGCTACTACGTGGCTTCCGGACGACGCACTCGCTTCGCGTTAGTCGTCCGCCAGCGACTAAAGTCGCTACTACGTGGCTGGCGTCCCAGACCTGTAGGGTCTTAAAGACCCCAAAGGTCTGCAATGAATTTCCAACCTTCTGTAAAGCAACGAGAAGAGATCTCCCTCGCCAGTCTCACTTTATACCATAAACCAGGCGGCTGTCTGTCAGGAGAGTCCGACAAAAAATGTAGGAGAAATTTGACAAATAGCCGGGCCGCAGTGCAACTGCGGCTCAACAGTCGCGCCAGCCGGGCCGCAGTGCAACTGCGGCAGAACGAGAGGCTAACCAACCGACCACCCGACCACTTCGCGCGACTACCCGACCGCTTCGCGCAACCACCTAACCACCTAACCACCTAACCACCTAACCACCCGACCATCCGACCATCCGACTATCAGACCACCGGACTTTCAGACTACCCAACCATCCTCAAAAACACCTCCACCACCTGCGGGTCAAAGTGCGTCCCGGAGAGCGATTTGACGTGCTCGACGACCTGCTCGACGGGCCACGCCGGGCGGTAGGGCCGGTCGGAGCGCAGCGCGTCCCACACGTCCACCACCGCAAGGAGGCGCGCCGCCAGCGGGATGGCCTCGCCCTTCAGCCCGCGCGGGTAGCCCGTCCCGTCCCACTTCTCGTGGTGGCAGTAGGGGATGTCCAGCGCCGGGCGCAGGTAGGTAATCGGCAGGAGCATCTCGTAAGCGTAGACCGGATGCTGCCGCATGATCTCCCACTCTTCGTCGGTGAGTTTGCCGGGCTTGAGCAGGATGCTGTCGGGGACGCCCAGTTTGCCGATGTCGTGCAGGAGCGCGCCGCGCCGGAGGTGGATGAGTTCGGTTTCGCTCAGGCCCAGCGCGCGCGCCAGCTGCACGGTCAATTCGGTGACGCGCTGGGTGTGGCCTTCGGTTTCCTTGTCGCGCAGGTCGAGC
>DAOTXG010000659.1:0-8568 GCA_034435515.1 Anaerolineales bacterium | reverse complement strand
GAGAGATCAATTTCAACCCAGGTCAGGTGTGTCACGCGGGAGAGTATATACCCGTTCGCCCTGTCACCCATCCGCCCCTCGCCGCCTCAAGACGTCCGGTGTGCGCGCAAGCCATGTTGGGCGGATAGGGTGTAGAGACGCCCCGGTGGGGCGTCTCCCGAAGACGTTCCGGTGGAACGTCTCTATCGATTGGTCACCCCTGCGGTACAAGACACCCGGACGGCCAGGCGGCCAGGCGGATTTGGACTATAATCCTGCGCGCCGCATGACGCCTCAAATCCTCCTCGTCCTCGCGCTCGTCGCCGCCGCCGGTTACCTGCTCGTTTCTGAGAGGCTCCGACCGGACTTGATTGCGGTGCTGTTGCTTGTTGTCCTCGGCCTGACCCGGCTGGTGAGCGCCGCCGATTTATTCCAGGGGTTCAGCAACAAGGCGGTGGTGACGATCATCGCGCTCTTCATCATCACGGCGGGGCTGGAGCGCACCGGGGTCACGCGCTGGCTGGGGCGCCGCCTCCACCGCGTGGCCGGGGAGAACGAGGCGCGGGCGGTGTTCGTCTTCATGGCCGCCTCGGCCGCGCTCTCGCTGGTGATGAATACAATCGCGGCGGCGGCGGTCCTGCTGCCTGCGGCCATTGGCTTCACGCGCCAGACCAACCTGCGCCCCTCGCGCCTGCTCATGCCGCTGTCGTTCGGCGCGCTGCTCGGCGGGATGGCGACCCTGTTCACCACCGCCAACATCCTCGTCAGCGCCGCCCTCGCCGGTCAGGGTTTGCGCCCCTACAGCGTCTTCGACTTTGTCCCGGTCGGTCTGCCGATGGCGCTCGGCGGGATGATGTTCATGGTTTTTGCGGGGCGGCGGATGCTGCCCAACCGCGGCCCGGGCGACGAAAACACCATCCCGCGCGTGACTGGCGACCTTTCTGATACCTACGGCTTGAAGGGGACGGTCTCGGCGGTCTACGTCAAGCCCGGCTCCTCGATGGCCGGACTGAGTCTGGCCGAAGGCGGCTGGGGCGAGCACCTGGGGTTGAATGTCGTCGGCATTTCTCGCGCTGGTTCCGTTCAGTTGGCGCCGTCGAAAAATGAGGAAGTGCTGGAGGGCGACGTCGTCCTCTTCACAGGCTACACCGACGAAGAAGAGGTGTCGCGCTACGGCCTGGTCTTCACCCAGGACCCGGCGTGGCAGGGGCAGTTCGCCTCCGACCAGGTGAGCCTGATCGAGGCCACGCTGGCGCCCCGCTCGTCGCTGGCCGGAAAGAGCCTGCGCGAGATCAACTTCCGCGAAAAGTACGAACTGACCCTGCTGGCGATCTGGCGCGAGGGCCATACCATCCGCGACAGTCTGGGCGATATTCCTTTGCGCTTTGGTGACGCGCTGTTGCTGCAGGGCCGCCGCTCCAAAGCGAAGCTGCTGCGCTCTGATCCCGGTTTTCTGGTGCTAGAAGAAGACAAACGCGGCCTCGAGTCCCGGCCGAAAGCGGCGCTGGCCGTGGCGCTCACGCTGGCAGCGGTGACGCTCCCGGCCTTCGACGTGCTGCCAATTGCTGAGGCGGCGTTTGCGGCGGCGGCGTTGATGATCCTGTTCAACTGCCTGAGCATGGACGAAGCCTATGGCGCGATTGAATGGAAGGCGATCTTCCTCATCGCGGGCATGCTGCCTCTCGGCCTGGCGATGACGAGCACCGGCGTCGCAGCCTTGATCGGCGATGGGCTGGTGCAGCTGCTCGGCCAGCTGGGCCCACTGGCGATTGCCGGAGGGATTTTCCTGTTGACCACGCTCCTGACCCAGGTGATGAGCGGACAGGTGACGGCAGTCGTGCTGGCGCCGATTGCCATTGCCGCCGCCCGGCAGGTCGGCGCGGACCCGCGCGGGATTGCGATGGCGGTGGCGATGGGCTGCTCGACCGCCTTCCTCAGCCCGCTCGGCCATGCGACGAACATGCTGGTGATGGGCCCCGGCGGCTACACTTTCAAAGATTACTCCCGCGTCGGTCTGCCGCTGACTGCGCTTTTGTTCGGAGTGATGTTGATCGGTTTGGCATTGTTCTGGGGGGTACGCTGAAATTCCCGCTGTACAGTCGGCTTCGCGTATAATGGACGCGTCATTTGAGAATCGAGTCGCTATGCCTGTTCGTCTTCAGAAAACCACCCCTAAAAAGATTAACCGCGCCCCGCGCCGAGCGGCTGAGAAGCCGACACCGGTTGAGGACACGCCGCAAAGAAAAACGGACGTCAGCATTACTTATCCTCAGCCGAAGAAAAAACGCCCCTCGCCCATCAGCGGACTGAAAACCAAAAAACTCATTGCCTTTGGCTGGTACGGCGGCAAATTCTCCCATCTGGACTGGCTGTTACCCCTGTTGCCGGCCTGTCATCATTACTGCGAGCCCTTTGCCGGATCTGGCGCGGTTTTGCTGAACCGAGCGCCATCGCCGGTCGAAACCTACAATGACTTGGACGGGGAAGTGGCGAATTTCTTTCGCGTTTTGCGGGACGACAAAGACCGATTGATTGAGGCCATTGGCCTCACGCCCTTTTCGCGTGAAGAATTCAGCATCGCCTGTGTCATTGACCCCAGTTTAAGCCCATTGGAAAGGGCCCGGCGTTTCTTTGTGCGCGCCCGACAGGTGCGCACCGGCCTGGCGCAAACCGCCAGTGTGGGACGCTGGGCGAACTGCAAAAACACGAGTCGGGCCGGGATGAGCGGCGTGGTCAGCCGCTGGCTAGGCAGCATTGAAGACCTGCCAGAGATCGCGATGCGGTTGTTGCGCGTTCAGATCGAGAACCGTCCGGCCATAGAAGTCATTCGGCTTTACGACTCTCCAGAGACGCTGTTCTATTGCGACCCGCCTTACGTGCACTTGACGCGCGGCGACAACAACGCCTACGGTTACGAAATGACCGACGAGGAGCACCGCGAACTGGCGCGTGTCTTAAACACTGTCCAGGGGCGTGCGGCGATTTCCAATTACCAATGCAGGTTAATGAATGAACTGTACCCCGCGCCCAAATGGACGAAAACGGTTGCGCCAGAAAGGACGATTCATTCTACAAAAGGCAAACGCGCCGAAGCGTTGTGGATGAACTATGATCCGATTGGGCAAGAAGCCATACCGAGATTGATTGCGATAGGGCATTGCGAAAACATTGAACACCTAATTGAGAAGAGAGGTGTGCAGAAATGAAGAACGCCAAGATATTCTTGGTCGGCGATGATGAAGCTGAACTGACCCCAATGGCTGAAACCGCTTACGAAAATGAAGACATTCTGCAAGTCTTGCTGGCACGTTACCCAGACTTGTTGCCGGGTGACCAGATCACGCCGGAAGATCCACGCCGGTGGCTGCTGGTTAAGCGTGAAATGGAAGTGCCAAGCGAAGAGGGTGAAGGTGGGCGCTTCAGCCTTGACCACCTTTTTCTTGATCAGGATGGCATTCCCACCTTTGTGGAATGTAAGCGGGCTTCCGATACACGCACTCGCCGTGAAGTTGTGGCCCAAATGCTTGACTATGCAGCCAACGGCATTGAATACTGGTCAATAGACCAACTGCGTCAAGCGGCTGCTGAAACAGCCAGTCATAGAGGTAAATCACTGGATGGTGAGATTACACAGTTACTCAGTGATAAGGCGGAGATAGACATTGAGGGTTACTGGACTCGGGTGGAAGGGAACCTTCGGGAGGGCAAAGTCCGCCTTATCTTTGTCACCGACGAGACGCCGCGAGAACTGAGGCGGTTGGTGGAGTTCCTGAATGAGAAAATGACCGATGTTGTTGTGTTGGCGGTGGAAGTCAAGCAGTTCCTCGGCGAAGGGAAAAAGGCGCTCGTGCCACGAGTCATTGGTCTTACTGAAGCTGCTCGCGTCGCAAAGTCGCCCGAGGGGGGCCGAAGACGCCACATCACTCAGGATGAATTTCTGGCTCAATGCTTACCTTTACCGGCTGAGTTCTTTCGGAGAGTCTTGAATTTGGCGGACGAGAAAAGGCAAAGAATCTACTGGGGGGTCAGCGGTTTCTCAGTCGGAGTACAACTGCTTGAACAAGCTCAGCCTGTGAGCTTTGCCTATTGCTTCCCACCTGCCACGTTCCAGTTTTATTTCCCCAATTTGCCGCTTAAGAGCGAAGCCGAAGTAGCCTTACGCCAGAGGTTAATGAGCTTCGGCGTCTTCAAGTCCTCCGCTACCGGCAAGACACTAACCGCAACGCTCGAAGGAGAGGCAGTTAATCGCATGCAAGACGTCTACGATTTTATTCTTGGCGAGGTGGACAAAATAGCTAAAGGCCATGAGTAAGGGTCTTCAGTCAAAGCACGCGTGATGTTTGAATTTGAACTCCTCGCCCAAACTTCCTCCACCCGCGCCCGCGCGGGTGTTTTTCATACGCCGCACGGCGACCTGCTCACGCCGGTTTTCGCGCCAGTGGGGACGGCGGCGACGGTGAAGGCCCTCACCCCGGCGCAATTGAAGGAACTCGGCGCGACGCTCGTCCTCAGCAACACCTATCATCTTTACCTGCGCCCCGGCGACGAACTGGTGCGCGACCTGGGCGGCCTGCACTCGTTCATGCAGTGGGATGGCCCCCTCCTCACCGACTCTGGCGGTTTTCAGGTGTTCTCGCTTTCGACCACGCGCAAGATTGACGCCGACGGCGTGACCTTCAAGAGTCACATTGACGGCTCGACCCACCGCTTCACGCCGGAGAAGTCCATCGCCATCCAGGAGAACCTCGGCGCGGATATCATCATGGCCTTCGACGAGTGCCCGCCGCCGCTCGACCGGGATTACAACCGCGAGGCGCTCGACCGCACGCACGCCTGGGCCGCGCGCTGCCTGGCCGCCAAACAGCGCAGTGACCAGACTCTCTTCGGCATCGTGCAGGGCGGCATCTTCCCCGACCTGCGCGAAGAGTCGGCGCGATATTTGATGGGCCTCGGCTTTCCGGGCTACGCCATCGGCGGCCTCGCGGTGGGCGAGACCAAAGCGCAGATGCACGCCATGCTCGAACTGGTGAACGACATCCTCCCCGCCGATAAACCGCGCTATCTCATGGGGGTTGGCTCACCCGAAGGCCTGGTCAACGGCGTGAAACGCGGGGTGGACATCTTCGACTGCGTCCTCCCGACGCGCGTGGCGCGCAACGGCGCGGCGCTCACCCGCACGGGGCGCATGAACATGAAGAACGCCCCCTACGCCCGCGACCCGCGCCCGCTGGAAGAAGGCTGCGCCTGCTATACTTGCCAGCACTTCACCCGCGCCTACCTCCGCCACCTGGTCGTCTCCGACGAGATCCTCGGCGCGACCCTGCTGACAATGCACAACGTTCATTTGCTCCTCACCCTCATGCGCGAAATGCGCGCCGCGATCCTGGAGGGGACGTTTGAGCAGTATGCGGAGAATTTTCTGGCTAACTACCCTAGCGCGGCCCCCCGCCCCAGCCAAACGTAGGACAAGCCGCTGGCTTGTCCCATAGGGGGCAATCTGGCAGATTGTCCTACGGCTGGCTTGTCCCATAGGGGACAATCTGGCAGATTGTCCTACGGATCTTCGCGGAGCGCAGGGAGGTTGCCGTATAATTCAACCGCTCTTCAGTAACCAGATTTCTGACTTTCTGACTTTCCTCTTTGACGCCCTCTTGTCGTGTGGGTTATACTCGGCGAAGAAATGAAGAAAAAGCACACAGTTTCCAAAACTTCCGAAACGCCAAACAAACGGAATACAACCCCTGCTGTCCTCAAAGAACCGGCGGCGGGTTATACACGGAACACGGAACCGCCGACATTCTTCGGCCAGCCGATGCTCAAGGGACAGCGCGCGCCGATTGACCCGGCGCGTCTTGATGCTGCTGTTCCGCAGCGGATTTACACGCATCCCAACGGCGAGCTATGGGTCGGCGACGCCATCGCGTGGCTCAAATCGCTTGAGACAGCCTGCGCTGACCTGATTTTTGCCGACCCACCTTACAACATTAAAAAGGCGGAATGGGATAGTTTTGAGTCTCAAGAAGAATACGTCCGCTGGTCTTTACAATGGATTGAGCAAGCAGCGCGTGTGCTGAAACCAACCGGCACATTGTATATCTGTGGCTTTTCCGAGATCCTGGCCGACCTCAAACTCCCGGCCTCGCGTTTCTTCAAAGGGTGTCGCTGGCTGGTGTGGCACTATAAGAACAAAGCGAATCTTGGCTCCGACTGGGGCCGCTCGCACGAGAGCATCTTGCACTTCCGCAAAAGCCGCGAGTTCACCTCCAACTTGGATCACGTCCGCATCCCTTATGGCAACCACACCCTGAGATACCCGGAACATCCTCAGGCAGAGACCAGCCAATACGGGGACGGCAAGAAGGATAAAGGCCGGCTCTGGCATCCTAACCCGCGCGGCGCGAAACCGCGTGATGTCATTGAAATCCCAACAACCTGCAATGGAATGCACGAGAAGACTCCACACCCCACGCAAAAGCCAGAAGAGCTGCTGCGAAAATTGGTGTTGGCCTCCTCGAATCCCGGCGATTGGGTGCTGGACCCGTTTCTTGGTTCCGGCACCACGGCGGTGGTCGCCGAACAGCTCAGACGCAAATGGAAAGGGTGCGATATCTCCGCCGAGTATGGCGAGTGGGCTATTCAGAGGATAGAGTTGGTTGAAGATTGGCCAGTGGAGAAGTGGATTCAATATGATTTTGAGAACGCCGAGCGGCGGAAGTCCATCCGGTTAGGGGCTGAAAATTGACGCTCGTTTTCGCGATCAAATTCTCCAATTCTCCAATCTCCCAATCACTTCATGTCCTTCTTCCAATCCTTTCTCCTCGGCCTCGTCCAGGGGCTGACCGAGTTTTTGCCCATTTCCTCCACGGCCCATCTGATTCTCGTCCCCTGGTTGTTCAGTTGGGCTTTCGACGAGCAGGCGCGGTTTGTGTTTGACGTGCTGCTGCAACTCGGCACGCTCGCGGCGGTGATCGTGTACTTCTGGAAAGACTTGTGGTATATCAGCCGCGCCGTGCTGCAAGACACGCTCAAGGGCAAGCCATTCGACTCGGCGGATTCACGTCTCGGCTGGCTGATCGTCGTCGCCACGGTCCCCGCGCTCGTCATCGGCCTGCTGTTCAAACAGTTTTTCGAGGGCCTGCACCACAATCCTGCGATCGTGGCCGGGATTCTGCTCGGCGCGGCGGCGATATTGTTCGGGAGTGAACGGCTGGGCCGTCGGGACCGATCGCTCACCGAACTCACGTGGCAGGATGCGCTCCTCATCGGCTGTTCGCAGGCGCTGGCGCTCCTGCCCGGCGTCTCGCGCTCGGCGGCGACCATCTCCGGCGGGCTGGTGCGCGGCCTCGAACGCCCGGCGGCGGCGCGGTTCAGCTTCCTCATGTCCATCCCGGTCCTGCTCGGGGCGGGCGCAGTCGCCGTCAAGGATTTGATCGAACTGCCGAACTTCACCGCCTATATCCCGTCCCTGCTCTTCGGCGGGCTGGCCGCGGCCGCCGCCGGCTTCCTCTCCATCCGCTGGCTGCTCGGCTACCTCGCCCGGCGCTCGATGGACGCCTTCGCCTGGTATCGCCTGGCGTTTGGCTTGTTCTGTCTGACGGTTTTCTTCGCGCGCGAAATCCGTGGATAGGTCTTCACCGCGAAGAACACGAAGAACACGAAGAACACAAAGATTTTTCACCCTCTTTGTGGTCTGCGTGTTCTTGGCGGTTCCTCGTCTGACGGCCTGCGCGCCGACGCCCACGCCGACTCCCATCACCCTCCGCCTCGCGGCGACCGACCTGGCTGCGCCTTTGCTCTTTGACCTGGTTGCGGCCTACGCGGAAGCGAACCCGCGTGTTGACCTCATCCCGACCGTCGTCCCCCTCTCGACTTTGGAGGCGGATTTAGCCGCCGGCGGGGCAGACCTGGGCCTGCTGGTCTCGCGCGACCCCGCCTGGTTTGCCACGCCCATCGGCTACGTCACTTTCGCCGTCGTCGTCAATCCATCCAACCCGGTGACCGGCCTGAGCGCGGCGCAGGTGCGGGCGATCTATGCGGGGCAGATAAGCGACTGGGGGCAGGTGGGTGGCGAGGGAGGCGTCATCCAACCGGTGGGCCGGGAAGAAGGGGCGGAAGCGGAGAAGGCGTTTTCGTCGGCGATGCTGCCCGGCGCGCGCTTCACGATCAGCAACAACACGCTGGTTGCGCCGACGTGGGAGGCCATGCGCGAAGCAGTCAGCCAGGACATAAACGCCATTGGCTATCTGCCCGCGCCGGAGTTGGATGCGACCGTGAGGCCGTTGAGCCTGGACGCCGAATGGCGCGCGCTCGTCGTCGCCGCGGCGGTTAACGAACCCGCCGGCCCCGCCCGCGATTTTCTGGCCTGGGCGCAGAGCGAGGCGGGGCAGGCGGTGGTGGGGGAGAGGTATGAGCGGGTGAAGTGAGGCGGTTACGCAATACGCAATACGTGTTGCGTATTGCGTATTGCGTATGGGTGTAAATCTCAAATAGCGCGCCTACACCGCGAGCGGGAGCGTGAAAGAGGCGCTTCCCGAACCGATCAGGACGGATTGCTGGTAACTTGCCCGGAGTAACGCCCAACCCGCTTCC
>DAOTXG010000658.1:0-5551 GCA_034435515.1 Anaerolineales bacterium | reverse complement strand
GCCGCGCCGCGCTCGACCTGACGCTCGCGCTCGACTGGCGGCCCGACATCGTCCACGCCCACGACTGGCATTCCGCGCCTGCGATCACCTGGCTCGCCACCGCCGGGCAGGCCGACGACCGCTATCGCGGCCTCCCCAGCCTGTTCACCATTCACAACCTGGCGCACCAGGGACGCGCGGGGTGGGGCATCCTCAACTATCTCGGCGTCATCACGCATGGGTTGGTCGAGGAGAGTTACGGCGAGGTCAACTTCATGGCGCGCGGCATTTACCACGCGACGCTCATCAACACCGTCAGCCCGACTTACGCGCGCGAGATCATGACCAAAGAGGGCGGCGCGGGTCTGGACGGCCTGCTGCGCTACCGCCACTACGACGTGCACGGCATCCTCAACGGCCTGGACTACGACGTGTGGAACCCCGCCGCCAACAAAAACCTCGTCCAGCATTTCGACGCCGACTGCCTGGAAGACCGGCTGGAGAACAAGCGCGCTCTGCAAGCCCGCCTCGGCCTGCCGCAGAAGGACGACGTCCCGCTCGTGGCGATGGTCTCGCGCCTGGATTGGCAGAAGGGATTAGACATCGTGGGGCACGTCGTCCACCTGCTCTTGAACGGCCACGCGGGCGACGCGCAGTTCGTGGTGCTGGGCACGGGCGACTCCAATTACGAAACTATGTTCGCGCACCTCGCCGGTTACCATCTGGACAAGATGACGGCCGTGCTGGCCTTTGCAGGCGACCTGGCGCCGCTCATCTACGGCGGGAGCGACCTCTTCCTCATGCCCTCGCGCTTCGAGCCGTGCGGCCTCGGCCAGTTGATTGCGATGCGCATGGGGAGCGTGCCGGTGGTGCGCGCGACCGGCGGCCTGGCCGACACCGTGCAGGACGGCGTGACCGGCTTTACCTTCGACGACTACAGCGCCGATGCCTTCTGGCAGGCGCTCCAGCGCGCGCTCTACATCTACCGCGTAGACCAGGACAGCTGGCGGCAGGTTCAACGCAACGGCATGACGGCCGACTTCTCCTGGCGGCGCTCGGCGAACGGCTATCAGCAGTTGTATGAGTGGGCGATGGCGAGGATGAGGGGGATGTGAAACGTAACAGGTTACCGTCGGTGCGGTTTCACTGCCTGCGCGATGATTTAGGGGCGGCCCTGCGCCTGGCCGGCTTGGCGGGTATCAACTCAATCAAAGAACGCAAGGCGGCGTTGACCGCGTCTGAGTTGGGGAAGTAACGCCGCACGTCCGGCTCCAGCATCACCGCGCCATCGGCCAGCGTAAAATAGCGAATGCTGACCGTTCCATCGGCTTGATACACCCTGACAGTATGTCCCTGCCGGTAGGCGCGATAATACTTGCCGCGCACGCCCTTCTTGCCCGTAAAGTCGTATTCGGGAAGCATATCGGTCTCTACCGCCGTGCGGTGTTCAATCTTCACCTTCTTCATAGGTTCTTCGCTCCGAGGCCGTTGCTTTACGGCAACTGATGATGCGGATAATCAAGGTCTCCTGTAACTACTCAGCCCGGCACGGCTGTCAATGCCGAATGATTGGGATTGACGGCCGAGGCCGGTGGGCATAGGCTGAAGACATGACCCGCGAAGAACTGGCTGGCTGCTCGGTCGACGAGTTGATCGATTTGATCCTGCAACAGCAGGTGCTCATCGAGCAATTGCAGGCCCAGGTGGCCGAACTGGGAGCCCGGCTTCAAGCCCTGGCGGATCAACTGGCCAAGAACAGCCGCAACAGCGGCAAGCCGCCGTCCAGCGATGGCTTGACGAAGCCCCGCCCACGCAGTTTGCGGCAAGCCAGCGGCAAACCCAGCGGCGGGCAACCCGGTCATGAAGGGCATACGCTGAAGGCGGTGGCTCAACCGGATCACTTTCGGGTGCACCCGGTCACGACCGGTCGTCACTGTCAGGCGTCGCTGGTCGAGGTGACCGCGAGCGACTACGAAAAGCGGCAAGTGTTTGATCTGCCGCCCGTGCGGCTGGAAGTGACTGAACATCGGGCCGAGATCAAACGCTGCCCCCAGTGTGGGCAAACGACCGCCGCTGACTTTCCGGCTGACGTTCCCCAACCGGTGCAATACGGGCCGGGGATCAAAGCCCAGGCGGTGTACTTCAACCAATACCACTTCATCCCGCTGGAACGCACGAGCGAAATCCTGGCCGACTTGTATGGGCAGCCGCTGGGCGAAGCCACCGTAGTGGAGGCCAGTGAGACGGTGGCGGAGCGGGTGGCCCCGGTCAATGCACGGGTGAAGGCGCATCTGAGCCACGCCGAAGCTGTCGTGCATTTTGACGAAAGCGGCACGCGCGTGGCGGGACACCTGGACTGGGTGCATTCGGCCAGTACCGACCAGCTCACCCACTATGCCGTCCACCCCAAGCGCGGTAGCGAAGCGATGGACGCCATCGGCATTTTGCCGAACTTGGCGGGCCGCGCCGTGCATGACCACTGGCAGCCCTACTTCAAGTACCGGGTCGCGCATGGGTTGTGCAATGCGCACCACCTGCGTGAGTTGAAGTTCATCCACGAGCGTTACTCGCAAAGCTGGGCGGCGGACCTGGCGGCGCTACTGCTCGAGATCAAGACGACGGTGGACCACGTCCGGCCCGTACAGACCCACCTGGCGGCGGCCCAACGCGCCGACTTTGAAGCCCGCTATGACCGGCTGATTGAGCAAGGGCGGCAAGCCAACCCACCCCTGGCCGCAGTCGTACCCGCGCCGAAGAAGCGCGGGCGGGTCAAACAAACCCCGCCCCAGAACTTGCTGGACCGCTTGCAGACCCACCAGCGCGAAGTGCTGGCGTTTATGTACGATTTCCAGGTGCCGTTTGATAACAACCAAGCAGAGCGCGACATCCGCATGATCAAACTGAAACAGAAAGTGTCCGGTTGCTTTCGCACTGAAGAGGGGGCGCAAACCTTTTGTCAGGTGCGCAGCTACATATCGACCGCTCGCAAGCAGGGCCAGCGAGTGCTCGATGCTCTGCGACTGGCGCTGGCTGGCTCGCCCTTTGTGCCTCCTGTCCTGTGTGCTCAACCTGCCTCAGCAGGCTGAGTAGTTACGGTCTCCTCATGTATAGAACTCAAGTTTCGGCCATTTCCGAGGTCAGCTTTGAATTATCTCTCCCACTTGGTCGTCAGATCGGCTCATTATGCCGTCGCTGTTCCCCACTGTGACTAAACGACGGGTTCTCGCTATGGCTCCAACAGCGTGGTGGGGAGAAACCAAAGGAAATACGCCGAAAATACGCATTGAGTGGGGCAGATAATTCGGAATCAGCTATAGAAAATGACCGAAAGATGAGCTAGAACAAGTGCATGGGGCACGTTCTTCACCGTAGTGTAGCACTTGTGCTGGACATGAGCCAACAACGTTATCAGATTCCGGAGCACACGTTTGGCGATGAAGCTGATCATCTCGCTAGTCGCCCTGACGCTACCGACTAAAATGGTAGGCCGCGGCTGTCAACGATAACCGGCTCAGCGGCAGCTAGCCGGGCAAGGGTCCTGGGAATGGTCTCGTCTTTCAGCCATTCCTCTAGGAACTCGCGTTCTTGGAGATCGAGGGGAAGCAACGTTTGGTAGAGCGATTGCTCGGAGGTAGCTTCGAATAAGAAAGGGAAAATCGACGCGTAGGCTTGGGGTTCGGTAGGAATGGTCGTCCACTTTATCGGCAAAGCGACTCGTAATGATATATCATCAGCCGAATAGTCTACCTGCTGCGTGATCAATGCAACTGCCTTGTTGACCAGGTAACCGCCGAAGGTCAGGTATCGCATCCCGTCTGATGACCGCATATAGGGAATCTGCTCTGCGCTGCACGCGTGCCGCAACTGGTCTCGCGCCGCCATGACGTCCGAACGCCAAGTCGATGCCACGAGACTCATAATGTCATCGTTGCCGTGGACGATGCTCCACACGCGGGCAGCCAGGAAAGCGTCAAAGCCAAGGCCGCTTCCAGGGTACACGAAGTCTACAGCGGGGCCGCGCATCTCCGTTGGTTCCACAAGCACTCGCTCCGGTGTCACCCGCTTGACCTGCCAGCGACGACCGGCAAATCGGACCAGGCCGTGAGCTCGCAGCCGTAGCAGGTTGATAACGGGCACCTCGCCTAGCGCCTTGGATCCGTGGCATACTTCAATCGTCTGAGAGCCAGCTGAGAAGTTACCATAGATCAGACGGTAGTCCACCAAGGTGTACAGAGCCTCGTCTGCGCCATATCTATTTTGAAAACCGTGTCGTTGAAGGTAGTGGCGATCTGCCAACTCTGCGAGCACAGACTCAACCGCCGGACGGTCAAGATATGGCCGGTGTTCAAAGACCTTGGCCAGATCCGCGATGCGCTTGAACCGCCCATTGTCGGCCGCGATCATGCTCAAGCACTGCTGACCAACTGCTCCGAACAGTTCGTATGGGGTACGAACCGGCATTTCGCCTTTCTGAGCCGCATCAATGAGGGCCAAGAACCGCAGGGCGTCGCCCGTGGGGCTTGCAACAATATCCGGCACGAGGCAGATAACGTTGGTTTTGTTCGCGCGTCGATTGCTGCGCCCAATCCGTTGCAGAAACGACTCGACGCTGGCGGGCACGCCCCATAACAGGACGGCATCAATGTCGCCAATGTCAATGCCAAGCTCGAGTGTGCTCGTGGCGACACAAACGGCCGTGCGCGAAGCGGCGAACTTCTGTTCAGTCTCGAGGCGAACCTCGGGAGACAGCGACGAATAGTGAGTGAACACCGCTGGCCGTAGGCGGGAGTCGCGGTGAAGTACGCCGGCCAACCTCTCGCACTCGCGCCGAGCGTTGGCGAAAACCAGCAGCTTCGCCGGGCGCGCTTCCGTCAGCTTCTGGATTAAGGCCAGAAAAGAGGCCTCCCTCGATATATGTTGCACGAGAGCGTCTATCGGACGACTCGTCGGCTGACGGAGGAAAGCGGCCTCCTCGCCGGGCCCAACAAGGAAGTCGCGCACATCCTCCAATCGTCCAATGGTAGCTGACAGCGCAGCCCATTGCAACTTCCAGCCTAGTCGTTGCGCCAGCCGCTGAAGGAGCACGGACAACTGGAGGCCTCTTTGCGTGTTGTACAAGAGGTGGACCTCGTCTACCACCACCGCCCGCACCGTGCCGAGGGCAGCCTCATCCCGAAAGAGCAGGACGTCAAGTGACTCGGGCGTCGTCAGCAGAAGATGCGGCCGTGGGCCCGACTTCAAATCGTCTCGGTCGCCATGCCGGATACCCACGCGTAGGCCGAGGGCATTGTTCAATGGTGAGTAGAGCCGCCTTTCCAGATCGTTGACCAGGGCTTTGGTCGGTGCTACGTATAGGATAGTCAGTGCGTCGCCTTCCTGGGCTGCCTTTAGGTATCGACTGATCAGCGGCGCGACGACGGCCTCAGTCTTACCAGAGCCAGTCCCTGATGACAGGACGACGTTTTGGCCCGCGAGGATGGGCTCGATGGCAGCTTCCTGCACAGGCCGCAGCTTGTGATATTGCCCGTAGAAGGCGGAAGCGACGCGCCGGTCCAGGCGCTCAATGCTGTTC
>DAOTXG010000657.1:0-3041 GCA_034435515.1 Anaerolineales bacterium | reverse complement strand
GCGCGAGCAAGATCGCCAGCGCGCCGCTGATAAGAAAGACGCCATTCAAGAACAGCGCGAAGCCGTCGGCGATGACCATCCCGCCGAAGCCCGGCAGGTAACCCGTGCTTGGCCACCACAGCATCCCCACCCCGCCCGCGACCAGGCCGAGCAGCCCCAGCCACGCCGTCCAGTATTTGCGCTGGGCGGGGATAAGCAGATCCGCCAGCATCAACAGACAGGCGTAAGCGGAAAGGAGGAGGGCGGGGAGGATAGTGATGAGGTCGGTGTTAGTCATGGAAAAATCCCAAATCTGCAGTTTGCTCCGGCTGGATATGCGCGAGGCGGCCAGCCGCCTGGCCGCCGGATTGCAAATCCGGCGGGAGCGGAGTTATCCCTTGACGAGTCCCAAGCGAAAGACTGGTCAGGACGATGTGACTTTAGAAAGCAGGTCGGCGACGGAGAGGCGCGCGGCCCAGAGGCGGAGGTAGGGCAAATCCAGTTCAGGCTTTTTCAATGCCCACACTGATTGCACGTCCCGCCATTGGCGCTCGCTGTCGGACATTTTTATCCAAAGCAGTTTCGCCAGGATGATGTCCTCCGGCGTGAGCGCCCACACTTTTCTTTCCCCCATCGTCACCTGCCTGCGCCGCCGGAATTGTTCCTGGCTATAGTCGTCGTCTTTCAGGGGCCAGAAGTCAATCTTGAGCGTTGACTCGCCGTCAATGACGTTGAAGAACGAGCGTGCTTCCAGCGCTTCCGCAATCGCCGCCTCGTCGGCATAGTAGCGCGGGAAAGGGAAAGCGGCTGTGAGCTGTGACGCTCCCACGTCCTGCACGGCAATCACTACGTCAAGATCGTGGGTTGCCCGCAAAATGCCGTAGGCGCTGACGACCCACGAACCGGTGATGGCGTACGCTATCCCCGTGCTTTCGAGCGCGTCAATTGCCCGCTGGAACGCCTCGACTTGTTCGGAAGGTGACTCCATGGGCTTTCATGATCCGGCGCGTAGCCTCCAGCCGGACCTGCGTCTCCGTCCAGTCTGGATGTCCGGCGCGCACCTCAGCCCGCACCATATTGACGGCGATTTCGCGCAGCCCGGCGACAGCCCGCCACCGCTCCTCAATCGTCATCCGGCGCAAGCGGTCAAGATAAAACTGCTCCGCCTTGTCACTCTCAAACTCGCCAAACGCCGAGCGATACATCTTTTACGCAATACGCAATATGGAATACGCAATACGAAATATCGCGAAGCATCCCTTTGGGACGCACCACGTCACCGCATCGCCACCGCCGCTGCCTGCAGCGCCGACGCCAGCTGGTTCACCGATGGCGCCATGAGGTCGAGGAACGGCTTGGGATACAGGCCGATCCAGAAAATCATGATCAGAATCGGGACCATAGTGGCGATCTCCCACCGGCTCAGGTCCTTGAGCGACCGGTTCTTGTCGTTGGTCACTTCGCCGAGGAACATCCTCTGGAACATCCACAGCATGTAGATGGCCGCGAGGATGACGCCCACCGCCGACAGGCCGGCGAACCAGTACGATTTGAGCGCGCCGTCCGCTGCGCCCGCGCCCCACGCGCCGAGCAGGATGGTGAACTCGCCGACGAACCCGTTGAGGCCGGGCAGCCCCATGGAGGATAACGAGACGATGAGCGTGAACGCGCCGTAGACCGGCATCACCTTCCACAGCCCGCCGAACTGTGCCAGGTCGCGCGTGTGCCGCCGCTCGTAGATCACGCCGACGAGGAGGAACAGCGCGCCCGTGCTGAGGCCGTGATTGACCATCTGCAAAATCGCGCCCTGGATGCCCTGCGGGTTGAGCGCGAACAGGCCGAGCATCACGAAGCCGAGGTGGCTGACCGAGGAGAAGGCGACCAGTTTCTTGGCGTCCGGCTGCGCGTACGACACAATCGCGCCGTAAATGATGCCGATGGTCGCCAGCACGGCCATCGCCGGCGCCGCCTGCAGCGCGGCTTCGGGGAACATCCCCAGGTTGAAGCGCACGAAGCCATAGGTGCCCAGTTTCAGCAGCACACCCGCCAGGATGACCGAACCCGCGGTCGGGGCCTCGACGTGCGCGTCAGGCAGCCAGGAGTGCAGCGGCCAGACCGGGACTTTGATGGCGAAGGCGGCGGCAAAGGCGACGAACAACAGCAGCTGCGGCAGGCCGCCGGGGACGCCGCGCGCCGTCAACTCGGTCACCGAGAACGTGCCCTGGTTGATGCCCAGCCACAGGATGCCGAGCAGCATCAGGATCGAGCCGGCCATGGTGTACAGGAAGAACTTGATGGCCGCGTAGATCTTGCGCGGGCCGCCCCAGATGCCGATGAGGAAGTACATCGGCACGAGCGTGAACTCCCAGAAGATGTAGAACAGGAACAGGTCGAGCGCGACGAACACGCCCACCATGCCGACCTCGAGCAGGAGGAAGAAGATCATGAACTCCTTCACCCGCTCCTCAATAGCCGTCCAGGTGGAGGCGATGGAGATGGGCGTGAGGAAGGTGGTCAGCAGGATGAGCAGGACGCTCAGGCCGTCCACGCCGAGGTGATACTCGATGTTCCACTTGTCGCCCACCGTGATCCACGGCGCCCGCACCAGCAGCTGCATCCCCGGCTCGCGCGAGTTGAACTGCGCCAGCATGACGAGCGAGAGCAGGAAGGTGACGAGCGACGCGCCCAGCGCCACCCAGCGGAGGGTGTTCTTCTGCTCGTGGTTGACGAACAGCAGGACCATCACGCCGAGCAGGGGGAAGAAGGTGACAGCGGTGAGAGTAGCAAAAAGATATTGCATGGTCAGTCCTCGAAGACCGAAGTAAGCAATAAGTAGTAATTAGTTCTCAATAGTCACGACATCGTTCGCTGTTTTTGACCGATTTTCTAGTGCCGAAAGCAGTCACGACATCGTTCGCTGTTTTCTGATCCAAGAGCGCTGAATAGGCCAAATCTTCGCCGATTCTTCACAAGTGCGAACGATGTCATGAGCGAACTTGACCACTAGAGCGCGAACGATGTCGTGACCAAGAAATAGAGAACGATGTCCTGACTATTGAGAA
>DAOTXG010000656.1:0-6382 GCA_034435515.1 Anaerolineales bacterium | reverse complement strand
ACGGTCACCACCTCGCCGGGCACCTGCACTTCCTTGATAACTTCGACCGGAACTTCCTTGATGACCTCCACGGTCTTGGGCGGCTGGAGGGCCACGTAGCCGGCGGCTGCCGCGCCGGTCACCACCACCCCCGCGCCCGCCCCGACGAGGAAGTCACGCCGCGAAATCTTCATTGGCGCGCCCTCTTCGGGTTGCCCAGTGGGGGTCTTCTCTTCTTCTGCCATAGGAATTACCTCCTGAACTGAGACTTACAATAGCCGATCAGGCCTCGGCCCGGCTTTTAACCGCACATGTGATTATCCAGGGTACAGGTGATTCTCCTCCTCTCCTTTCCTCATAAACAAAATTTCACTTTCTACGGCGTTGAGTTTTGCTCACCACGCTCTCCGTTCGCCGCCTGGGCTGGAAGAGGACCATTGGCGCTGTCGTCGCAGAGGGCGGCGATCGCTTGCTTGCATTCGTTCAAGGTCCGCCACAACTCGGCAAGCTCGTCTGTGTGGAGTTTCTGATACGCCTGAAGCTGCTGCTCAAATCTCAACAGGCGGCTGGCGAGGTCGGCGACCTGAGTCATAAAAATCCCTCCTCCACGCCATCGGCCAGATACACACTCTCGACCGGTAGCCCGAAGTTGACGAATTAGAGGCAGGTTGATTAACTTAGTCTACTGATTTCGCGCGGGGTGGTGAAGGAGTCTTTGGGCCAACTTATGGCCCAGATGTGCCATTTCGACCCGAAATGTCAGAGAAGACCGCGCTTGAACGCCTCGGCCACCGCCTGGGCCCGCGTGGCCGCCCCCAGTTTGTCGAGGATGTCCTGGAGTTTTCGCTTGACCGTCCGCTCGCTCAAGTACAGCGCCTGAGCCATGTCCTGGGTGCTGGCGCCCTCGGCCAGCAGGCGCAGCAACTGGAGCTCTTGATCGGATAGCCCTGATTCCGCTTGCGCCTGGGCCCGGCTCAAGGCCTCCAGCTGCTCCAGGGCCTTGCTTACCAACGCCGGACTCAGCCGGTGCTCGCCTGAGTGCACGGCCCGAATGGCCTCGGCCAGGAGTTCGGCGGAGGCGCTCTTCAGCAAATAGCCGTGCACGCCCGCCTGCGCGGCCTCCATCAGGTAGACCTCGTCGTCGTGCGAGGTCAGGATAATGACGCGCGCCTCGGCGCCGGAGCGCCGCAGTTGCCGGGCCAACTCCAATCCGCTTGAGCCGACCAGGCGGATGTCTAGCAGGACGACATCGGGCTGCATATCGGCGATCAACCGCAGCGCCGCCGGGCCGCCGTCGGCCTCCCCCACCACCTCGATGTCTGGGTACTGCGACAACAGGCTGCGCAGGCCCTGGCGCACCACCGGGTGATCGTCCACGAGCAGAACGCGCGTGCCTGTCATAGGATTACCCATGCACAGACCCATCGGGCATCGTCGCGCCAGTCAGGTCCGCATCCGTCAGATCGGCCTCGTCCAGGTTGGCCTCGGTCAAGTCGGCGGCGCGGAGGTAGGCCTCGCGCAGAGTTGCCCGGGCCAGGTTGACTCCGGTCAGGTTGGCCCCGCGCAGATCGGTCCGGTCCAGGGAAGCCTGTTGTAAGTCCGCCCCGGTCAGGTTAGCCCCGCGCAGGATGGCTCGACTCAGACGGGCCTGAATCAGGCTGGCCCCGCCCAAGACTGAACCGCTCAAGTCGGCACCCTGCAAATTCGCCTCACGCAGGAGGGCGCCTCTAAGGAGAACCCCGCGCAGGTTCGCCCGGGACAAGTCCGCGCCGGTCAGGTCAACCTTGCTCAGATCGCTTCCGCTCAGGTCGGCTTCCGGCAGCGCAGCCCCAGGCTGGATGGCATAACCCTTGATATTCATCCGTACGACCTCGCTTCCTTAAAATTCTGTGCGTTCATGCGACGTCGGCTTATGACGTGGGCCGGCTGGGCAGCGGCGCCTCGAACATCAGCCGGGTACCCTGACCGGGCACAGACTGGACCTCAATCCGCCCGCCAATGCTCTGCGCCCGCTCCCTAATCCCGATCAGGCCCATCTGGCCGGGCGCCTCCACGAGCACGTGTTCGTAGTCGAAGCCCACGCCATTATCCTCGACCAGGACCTGCAGCCGCGCCGGCTGGAATTCAACCGCAATTTGAACTCTCTGCGCCCGAGCGTGCGCCGCCACGTTATTCAGCGCTTCCTGGATAATGCGGTAGACGGCGATCTCCGTTTCAGGCGACAGGCGTACGGGTGAGCCGGAGAGGCGCAGCGCACACGGAATGCCATAGAGCCTTTGAAAGCCGTTCACGTGCCACTTCAAGGCCGGCGCCAACCCTTGCGCATCCAAGATGGGTGGGCGCAGGTCAGAGATGATCCGGCGGTTTTCGGCTTCGATGCTGCGCAAGAGGCCCTTGGCAATCTCCAACTTCTGCAGGGCGACTTCCGGGCGACGACCGGCGATGCTCTCTTGCGCGGCTTGCAGCTCGTACAGCGCGCCAGTGATCAATTGATTCGACCCATCGTGCAAGTCTCGGGCGAGGCGGGTCCGTTCCTCTTCCTGGACGCGAATCGTGACCGTTAACAGTCGCCGCAAGTCATCCGCCTTGCGGGCCAACTCCTCCCGGGCTTGCGCCAGTTCCTTGGTCCGCTGCTCCACCTTCTGCTCCAATTGCTGGCTGAACTCCATGGCCGCCGTATGGAGTTCGGCGTTCTTGAGCGCGATGGTCGCCAGGTCCGCAAACAGGCTGAGCAGCCGAACGTCGTCTTCAGTGAAGGGGCGGCGCTCGCCCACATCCAATACGCTCAACGCGCCGAACACCCCGCCCTCCCAGCGCAGGGGGACGCTGATGACGGCATCATAGGGCGAGTCATTAAAAGCCGGACTGCGCCCCGCCCAGTGGCGGTAGTCGTTGATGATGACCGGCTTCCCGGTTGCCACCGCCTGGCCGGCCGCGCTCTCTCCCCGCCGTAGGACTAGCCCCTGATACTTGGGCAAGACATTGTGTACGGCGACCAGGCGGATCAGGTCCGCCTGAGCCTCACAGAGGGCCAGGGCGCTGCCTTGTGCGCTGAGTAAGTGGGTCGCCTGCCGCAGGATGGCCGCCAGAACTTGTTCGTTCTCCAACCGGGAGGTGATGTCCAGCGAGATGTCGTGCAGCGCGCGCATGGCCTCATACTGGTGACGAGTCTGCTCGAACAGGTGGGCATTCTCAATGGCGATCGCCACCTGATCGGCCAGGGTTTGGAGCGCCGTCACATCATCCGCATGAAAAGCATCTCGCTGGTCGCTCTGGACGTCGAGGATACCCATCACTACATCGCCGACGCGCAGTGGCACAGCCAGTTCCGCCTGGGTTTCTGGCAACAGCTCGTGGGGATAGTAGCGCGGTTCCTGACGGACGTCATTGCACAGGAGAGGCTGACCCGTCTCTGCCACCCAGCCGGTGATGCCTTGTTTTCCGATCTGGAGACGCAGCCCGTGGGTCTTCAGGGATTCGTGGGCGGGCCCACTGCACTCACGCAGGACAATCTCGTTCGAGAGTCCATCCACCAGGAAAAGGTGGACGTGGTAATAGCCGAACGTTTCTCGGATCAGCCGGACCACCTCGGTCAGGAGTTGGTTGAGCTCGAGGATGGAGGTGACCTTCTGGCCGACCTGGCTGGCGGCTTCCAGCCGGAGCGCTTGACGCTGGGCCTCCGCGTAGAGCCGGGCATTCTCCAGCGCCATCGCCGCCTGGCTGGCAAAAGCCATCGTGGATTGCGCGTCCAACTCAGAATAAAAGTCCGGCTCTTTCTTCAACACGGTGAGCAGACCGACTGGCCGGCCTCGGTATAACAGCGGCGCGCGTATCGCCGAGCGCATGTCCACCGGCCCGGTGAAGTCCTTGAGAAGTGTTTCAACCCAACCATTGCCCACGACGACGGGCTGAGTCTCTCTCAACAGGTCGCTCAGGCGCGGGTGCTCACTCAATTTGAACGACGGTTGTCTGCTTTCAGCCGAGTCGGGCAGGCCCTGGCTGGCGGCTACGTAGAGCGTGTCAGCCTCGATTAACAACAGGGCGCAGGCGTCGCAATCAACCAGCCGGCTCAGTTGTTCCAGGATCGTCTGGAGTATCGTTTGCAGCTCGGCGGAGTTCCAGGGGATGGATAAAGGCGCCGGGGGCTGGGCGCCCCCTCCGGACAACCCGTTCTCGTCGGGGCCCCCATCTAAACGCTGACGGACAATCATCATCTTTAGGGACCTCTCACTCTGGATGGGCCTATTTTGACCCAGGTTCACCGGATTGACAAGTCTCGTTGGACTTCGCGTGTGCACGCAAAACCTGTCAGGCGCGGAGTCCGAAGTCTCCTGACTTCGGCCAAAATCGGGAGAGTTTGGACTCCGGCGCCATTCGGCTGACAACCCCTGCGTGGATACGACTTGGGTCAGCCAGTACGCCTCAGCCCAGCCCGCCACTTTGTCCCTCGCGCCATCCGATGCTAATATCTGGGGCGCCGGCTCGCCGGGGAAAGGACCCACCATGCTTCCACTGAAAGACACCCTCCGTTCCCGCTCGTTCCCGGTTGTCAACTGGCTGATCATCATCGTCAACGTGGCCGTGTTCGTGCTCGTCGAGCTCAGCCCCCGGCAGCTGGAGCGGTTCGTTATGACGTATGGCGTCGTGCCGCGCGAGCTGCTCAGCCGCCCGCCGCAGGAATGGCTCACGCTGTTTACCAGCATGTTCCTGCACGGCGGCTGGCTGCACCTCATCAGCAATATGTGGGCGCTGTACATCTTCGGCGATAACGTCGAAGACCGCCTGGGCTCGGGGCGCTACCTGGCGTTCTATCTCCTCTGCGGCGTGGCGGCGGCGTACGCGCAGGTGTTCGTCGGGCCGGCCTCGCGGATTCCGCTGGTGGGCGCGAGCGGCGCGATTGCGGGCGTGCTGGCGGCGTATCTGGCGCTCTTCCCGAGTGCGCGCGTCGTCACGCTTATCCCCTGGTTCTTCCTGCCGTCGTTTGTCGAAATCCCGGCGGTGCTCTACCTCCTTGTCTGGTTCTTTTCGCAGTTCCTCAGCGGTGTGCTGGCGCTGGAGGTGAGCGCGCCCGTCGGCGGTGTGGCTTACTGGGCGCACATTGGCGGGTTCGTGTGCGGGTTGATCCTCGTCTGGTTCTTTGCCCGCCGCCAGCGCGCGTATTACCGCCGGTATCCTGACGAATATCAACCATGGTGACAGGAGTCTTCTATTAATGAACCTGTACCCGCAGGCTGGGCAGCGCCGCCCATCGGTGGACTACATCCCTCTGCCCTACCCGGCGGCGCCCGCGCCCAGGAACCAGAAGAAGTCGCAAGGATGAGGCTTTCCAAACCCGACCAGACAGGAACTCGCCAATATGTCCAACGGCGCCGCTGACACAGTCGCGCTTGCCTCTCAACACACCGGTTTGCGCAACCTGGCCTGGGCGTTAGTGATTGCGGCGCCCGTGATCCTGTTCGTCTTCACCCATTACCTGCCCTACACGGTAGACTGGTACGACAACTTCGGCCTGGCCGTCCACGTCCCCCTCGCGCCCTATCAGGTCCCCGCCTATCTCAGCCCGCCCTGGTTCGCGCTGATCCTGTCGCCGCTGGGCCTGTTCCCCTCGCGCCTCGGCCAGGCTATCAACGCCTACCTTAACCTGGCCGTCGCCGCCCTCGTCATCGCGCGTTTCCGGGGAGGTCGCTGGAGTTTCGTGCTCACCTTCACCTCGCTTCCTTTTGCGGCGCTGATCCTCAACGGCAACGTGGAATGGATTCCGATGCTCGCAATGCTCCTGCCGCGGCCCTGGGGCTTGCCGCTGCTAGCCGCCAAACCGCAAGCCGGCGGGCTGGTGGGCCTGATCTGGCTTAAGCAGGCGCGGGACAAAGTCCGGCTGCTCCTGCCGCTGGCCGTGGTCGTCAGCCTTTCCTTTGTCGTGTGGGGCTGGTGGCCCGGTCGCATCCTCGCCAATTTCGCGGCGCGCCCCGCCGAAATTGGGGAAGATCACTCGCCCTGGCCCTGGCTCGTCCCGGTCGGGCTGGCGGCTCTCTATCAGGCCTGGAAGAAGGAAGACGAGTTGGCGGCGATTGGCGCGACGTTATGCCTGTCCCCTTACTATATTGTCCACTCGGTGACGCTCTTTTTTGCCATGCTCTCTGCCAGGACGCCCCGGAGGGCGGCTGTCTTCTCGGCCCTGCTGTGGATGTGGGTCGTCTGGAAAAACTGGCATTTGCTGTTTCCCAGCCCTTGAAGGCCGCGCCTCTGCCCCCTCCCTGCTATAATATCCGCGCTATCCATTCCATCCGTTGACAAAATGACCCCTGAAAAAATCACTATCATCGAAGGCCCCACGCCCACCTTTGAGCTTGCGCCCGAAACCTGGCTGCCCTCGCTGGCCGAAGGGCCGCGCCACCCGCTACTC
>DAOTXG010000655.1:0-5969 GCA_034435515.1 Anaerolineales bacterium | reverse complement strand
ACGCGATGCTGATGGCGAGGCCATTCAATAGTTTGAGCCGGGTCTGGCCCTCGAGCAGGGCAGCCTCAGCCTGTTTACGCTCGGTGATGTCGCGCGCCAGCCAGAAGACGGCGTCCTCCGGCAGGGGGACGAGGGTCGCGTCGAACCACAGGGTCTCGCCGGCGACCGGCAGGCTATACTCGACCCGCCTCCGCTGCTGAGTCGCCACGACGTCCTGGATGTAGCCCAGAAAAGCATCGGCGATGTCCGCCGGCAAAATATCGTGCACGGTCTTACCGACCATTTCCGGCAGAGCGCGGTAGAGGCGCGCCGGGTTCGTCGGCGCGACCCTCAAATAGCGGCCGGTCGCATCGAGGACGAAAATGGGGTCCTGCATCGCGCCAAAAAGCGCGCGCAACTCCGCTTCCGAGGCGCGCAGCGTTTCTTCCAGCCGCTTACGCTCGGTGATGTCGCGCACGATGGATTGCCACAGGCCGTCGGTCAGCCTCGTAGCGTTGATCTCAGCCCAAAACCACGCGCCATCTTTACGGCGCAGGCGGCGCTCGGAAAGGACGGTTTTTCCGGCGGGGATGTCCTCCAGGCGCAGCGGCGCAGCGGCCAGGTCTTCCTCCAGCATGACATCGTGCAGGCTGAGGCGGAGCAGTTCGTCCGGCGAGTAAGCCAGCATTTCACAGGCTTTCGAATTGACCGCGCGATAACGGCCCTCCTGATCGGCGATGAAAATGCCGTCGGCCGCCTGCTCCATGAGCAACCGATAATTGCCTTCGCTTTCGCGCAGCGCCGCTTCAGCGCGTTCACGCTCACGCAACGTCTCTTGCAGCGTGATGCCGAAGCGGCTGAGCAGGAAACCAAACAGGCCGAGCGCCAGGCTAAAGACGACCAGCGTGGCGCCGGCCTGTCCCGGCGCCGGAGTCGCCAGCAGCCACGGCGCCCCGATCTCCTCCAGCACGACCGAAACGGCGACAATCGCCGCGCTCATGGCGCCGGTCAGCGCCAGGCTGCGCCGCCCGATCAATAAACCGGCCAGGGTGATGGGGATGAAGAAAATGACCAGCGCGGCTTCATTCCCCGACAGGCCGGAAGTCAGAAGTTCCTCCGCCGCGCCGAGCAGGATCACGATGATGACAACCCAGACGGCGGCGTGAAAGCGCCCGCGGCGCAGGATGAACAACGCTCCCCCCAGGCAGAGCAGGACGGTGAGATTGGGCCACAATCCGCTAAACGTGAGCGCCGCCGCGCCAAACACCAGGACGTTCAAAAGCATCGCCAGCCCAACGGTGAGCATCAGGCCCAGCATAAGAACCTGAAACACGGCGATTTGCTGACGCTCCGTGGCGCCGCGCGCGGGGAAACTATCCAGCCAGAGTCGCAAGCGCTTCCACACAGTTTCCATCACTGCCTCACTCCAACCCCAGAGGGCTGGTCAAGCCGCTTGGGGCCGGGCCGGGCCGGCTCGCCGCCGCCGCTGGCCATTACCACCGGATGACGATCTCCGTGCCCACGTCAGCCCAGGCGTAAAGCCAGGCGGCGTCGACGGTCGAGAGCGTAACACATCCCCGGCTGGACGGAAAGCCAAATTCGTCCCGCCAGGGCGCGGCGTGAATGTAAAACGGCTTGGCGAACATCATGACGTAGGGGACGTCGCGGTAATAATAGTCGGGGCCGATCAGGTCAATCCGTTCGCGCTTCCATTGAACGGAGAAACGGCCGACGAGGGTTGGGTGGTCCACGTCGCCGGTCGCGACGGCGAACGCCCGGACCGGGGTCGGCCCCTCAAAGGCGATGAGTTGTTGATCGGAGAGGTCGACGGCGAGGCGGCGAGCGCGCGGGCCAACCAGGGGGGCCGGCGGGAAAAGCGAGGGATAGCGAGAATCCGGGGGCCTTCCGGCCGGCGGAGACGAATCCGGCGCGAACCGCCCAGCGGAGACGGGGGGCGGCGGCGCTCCGGCAATCCAGGCCAACAGGATACCGATCAGTATCGCGCGAGGCGTCATGAGGAATCAAGGGGCGAGTGGGGTGGGCGAGAGGGGTTGATTCAGCACATAACACAGGATGCCGTCGATGACGCCCTGGGCGGCGCGGTAAGGCTGCTCCGTCAGGATTTGCCGGTCGAGGTTCAGGAAGCCGGTCTCGATGATGACCGCCGGGGTTGTCTCGTTGATTTCGTAGAACGAGTGATATTCGGTCATATCGCGGGTGATGCTGCCCCGGTGGAAGGGGAGACCCGTCTGCCGGGGATAACGGTCAACCAGGCAACTCACGAGGCGGTCGGCCAGTTCCGGCACGCCGCTGTCAATGGCGCGGGCGACTTTGAAGCCGGTGGCCTGGTCGTTGATGTAGTCGCACGAGTCGTTATGGATGGAGACCAGCGCCAGCGCCTGGTATTCCTCCAACCGGGGGTCGAATTCGTCGAGCAAATCTACCTGAAAACCGTTGGCCTCCAGCCCGGCCTGGACGCGAGTGGCGATGTCGTGGTTGACCGCCGCCTCAGCCAATCCATCCGGGCACACCGCCCCTGGGTCATTCTGCGGTCCGTTATGCCCGGCCACGATGCCGATGCGCGGCAGGGGGCGCGAGCGGGCAGTCGGCGCGGGCGGGGTAGGGGTGTTGACCGAACTAATGCGGCTCAAGTTGAGGACGCCGGCGAGGCCGGCCACGAAATCGAGTGAGAACAGGCTGCCGTCGGGAGTCCAGGCAGTGAAGAGCGTAGCGAGCGCCATGCCCACGACCATCACCACGGCCACATGGCGCAGCGCCTGCGTCAGGGCCGACCAGAGCGAGGCGCGCGGCGGCGGGGTTTGCATACGGGGCAGTATGGTACACAGAGCAGATTTTTTGTCAACGCGAGGGAACAGACAGGACAGGGCTTTTCCAAAGTCGTGGGAGCGGTTTGTAACCGCGATCCTTATGGCAAGTCCAGCGGCCTATCGCGGATGCCCGCTTCGCGCCGCTCCCACGCCACATTAGGCGTTTTCTGTCAAGGGAAAATGGAAAAGCCCTGACAGACAGGAGAGACAGGCGGGTTTTTGGAAACCGCCTCGGTCGGCGCACGCACAGACAAGCCGATATTTGCCCCGCCTGTCTAACCGCGCTATAGTGGCGTGCGTGGCCGCGTCTTCCCCGCCCCCCCGCGCCGCTTCACGCCTCGCGGCTTTCCGCCACGCCTTCGCCGGGTGGTGGTACATGCTCCGCACCCAGCGCAACGCCTGGATTCACGCGCTGGCCTCCCTGTCCGTTTTTGCCCTGAGCCTGTGGCTGGGCCTCAACCGTCTGGAGTGGGCCGTCATCGTTCTGACCGTCGGCCTGGTGTGGATGGCCGAATTCGTGAACACGGCCCTGGAAGCGGTGGTGGACCTGGCCTCGCCCGACCTGCACCCGCTGGCGAAGGTGGGCAAGGACGTCGCCGCCGCCGCCGTCCTGGTCGGCGCGATGACCGCCGTGGTGGTCGGCCTGCTTGTCCTCGGCCCACCGCTGTGGATGAAGGTGATTACGCTTTTCAGCCAGTCAGGCATATAATCGCGTATTGCGTGTTGCGTGTTCCGTCTCCCCACGTTACGCAATACGCCATACGGAATACGCGTATGGACGTTGACATCGAACTCTACCGCCGCGAAGTCCGCATCTCCACCCGGCCGCTGGTGCGCCTGAGCGCGATTGACATCTCGCCCGACCACCCGGCCCGGACGATGGTTTTCATCCACGGCTACGGCGGCAACGCCGCGCAGTGGGTCTATCAGCTGCAGCGGTTCTCGGACGACTCGCGTGCCATCGCCCTCGACCTTCGGGGACACGGCCTCTCGGACAAGCCGGAGGACTCGTCCTACACTGTCGAGCAGCACGTCGCCGACCTCCACGCCGCGCTCAACGTGCTGGGCGTGCAGGAGAAGTTCGTCCTGCTGGGCCATTCCTTCGGCGGCGCGGTCGTGACACAATATGCCGCCACGCATCCCGACCGCGTGGAGAAACTGGTGCTCGTCGCCAGCACGGGCGAATATCGCGTCGCGCTTGGCAGCCGCCTCGCGCTCAGCCTGCCCACGCCGCTGCTCGACTTCGCTCATGCCGTCTACCTCAAACGCTGGTTCTCGCCCACGCCGACCATCATGAAGAACATGTATCGGAACGCAGTCAGCCGGTGGAACGGTTGGAGCATGTTCCGCAGCCTCGCCATGCCCACGCTCGTCATCCGGGGAGATCGCGACTGGGTCTTCCCGACGCCGTATTTCGCCGAGGTCGCCCGCGCCATCCCCGACGCCGAGGAGGTGAACGTCGGGGCCAGCGCCCACCTGGTGATGCTCGAACGGCGCGAGGCGGTAAACCGCGCGATTGAGCGCTTCGTCGAGGGGAGGCGAGGCGCGCCTGCGCTGGACGACGAGCGGGGCCGGCTGCGGCAGGCGCGCCCCTGGCTCGCCCACTACGACGAGGACGTGCCCTATACCATCGGCCTCCCGCCCGCGCTCATGCACCGGCTGCTGCGCTCGGCGGCGCGCCGCTTCCCGCATCGGACCGCCCTCATCTTTGAAGGCAATCGCCTCACCTACCGCCGCCTCAACCAGGAGTCGTCGCGCTTCGCCAACCTGCTGCGGGCGCTGGGGATCCAACTCGGAGACCGGGTGCTGCTTCTGCTGCCCAACCTGCCGCAGACGGTCATCGCCTACTTCGGCGTGCTCAAGGCGGGCGCGGTGGTCGTCTTCACCACGCCGCTGTCCGAGCCAGGCGAGTTGGCGCGGCAGATTCTCGACTCGGGCGCGAAGGCGCTGGTGACGCTCACGCGCTTCGCCGAAACCGCGCGAGCGGTCAAGGCCCAGACCGGCCTGGAACACGTCATCTTTACCAGCGTCAAGGATTATCTGCCGGAGCCGCAGCGCCTGCTGTTCACGCTGACGCGCGAGGCGAAAGAGGGCCACCGGCTGCCCTTCCCGCTGGAGCGCGGCCTGTATCTGCTCGCCGACGAATTGTACAAATACGAGCCGCACGCTCCGGAGGTGGAAGTGCGGCCGGAAGACCTCGCGCTGATTCAGTATACGTCCGGCACGACCGCCCAACCCAAAGGCGTCATGCTCTCGCACCACAACCTCATCGCCAACACGCTGCAAACACGGCACTGGATCCCGCGCCTGCAGGAAGGCCGCGAGGTCTTTCTCTCGGTCGTGCCGTTCTCACACGTCTACGGGATGACGGCGGCGATGAACGTGCCGGTCGCGCTGGCGGCGGCGATGGTGATTCTGCCGTTGTTTGAGACCGAAACCATCTTGAAGACTATTCAGCGTTACAGGCCGACCATCTTCCCCGGCGTGCCCAATATGTATATCGCCATCAATGGCTATCCGGGCGCGCGGCGTTTCGGCATCAGTTCCATCAAAGCCTGCATCTCCGGCGGCTCATCCCTGCCGGTGGAGGTGCAGGAGGCCTTCGAGAAACTCACGCGCGGGCGGCTGATTGAGGGCTATGGTCTCACCGAGGCCACCACGGTCACCCACGGCAATCCGTTCACCCACCGCCGCAAGGTCGGCTCCATCGGCGTTCCCCTGCCCTCCACCGAAGCCAAGATCGTCGACCTCGCCACTGGCAAAGACCTGCCGCCCGGCCAGATCGGCGAACTGGTCATTCGCGGCCCGCAGGTGATGCTCGGCTACTGGGGGAGCGACCAACAGGACTGGTTGACGCGCGACGGCTGGCTCCTCACGGGCGACGTGGCGCGCATGGACGAGGACGGCTATTTTTACATCGTCTCGCGCAAGGCCGATATGTGGTACCCGGACAAGCCCGGCCAGCCGGCTTTCCCGCGCGACGTGGAAGAGGTGTTGTTCGAGATTCCGCAGGTGAAAGAGGTCGCCGTGATCGCCATCGCCAACCAACCGATCGCGTTTGTGATTGCGCAAAAGAACCGGCCGACTGCCGAATCACTCATCGCCTACTGCAAGCGCCGCCTCCCGCCCGAACTGACGCCCCGGCTGGTGATTTTCGTAGAC
>DAOTXG010000654.1:0-2152 GCA_034435515.1 Anaerolineales bacterium | reverse complement strand
TGAAAGACCCGTCCAAAAAGCACAGCGGCCATCATACCTGCGAGGCCTTCGCCTTCGTCGGGCACGAGCCTTTCCAGCGGTGGGCGCGCGAAAAGACCGGCGCGCGCTCCGCCGACTACGACGCGCTCAAAGAAGACCTGGCCTGGCGGCTGTTTCAGTTTCTGGATAAGCGGGTTCCGGGCCTCAGCCAGCACATCGTCTTCTGGAGTCTCGGCACGCCGTTGACTAACGCGTACTACATCAACGCCACGCGCGGCAACCTGTACGGCATTGAAAAGAGCCGCGCACAGGTCGGGCCGGGCGCGTTCCCCACCCAGACCGAGTTCGAGGGTCTGCTGATGTGCGGCGCCAGCACGCTATCGCACGGCGTCGCCGGGGCGACCATGTCCGGGCTATCCGCCGCGCGCGCGATCCTCAAGTGCAGCACATCAGCCCTGCTCCAGCAGAATGGGCCGCCGCTGGCGATTTATCCTTCCGAAGACGTGGCGCAGTGGCCTCAACACTTACAGAGGCGCATTGAGCGCGGGCAATAGAGATTACCGGGAAGGCTCTTGATGCGTTTCCAGGAGGTCAGATAAACTGTCAACGAATGGGCAACGAATAAACGAATTCCTTTGCGTACTGAAGCTCATTCGTTTATTCGTTGGGTATTCGTTGACAGGGCTCCTTGAAATCCATATTGAGCCATCGGGAATATAGATCTACCGGAAATTTAGCCATCAGGCCGCCACGCCCATTTCGGTGACGAACGCTTCTAGAACCGGAGACTCGACGTCGAGGACCTCCGGCCCAAGTGTCTCGATGTGAAACCGAATGGCGGATTGCACATCGGCCAGCGCTTCTTCGTAAGTGTCACCTTCGCCTACCACAATGCCTTTGACGCCGAGAGGGTAGGCTACATAGCCGTCTGGGTGCTTCTCGATGACGATCTTGAACTGCATAGTCATGGCTGCCTCCTGTGCCTGTTCTGCTAAAGTTCGCTGTGTTCGATTATGAGCATAGAAGAACGCCTTTCGGCCCGAGCGGCCCGAATTTCAGCCTCTACTTCCGCCTCGGTTAATGTCGGGATGTCGAGCGCGGCCAGCCGGTCGGCGGCTTCAAACAGGCGGTCAACCCGGCGGCGGCGGACCTCTTCACGGAGCAGGCGCTCGATGGCTTCGAGCGTGAGCAAGCCGGCGGCCTCGGCTTCGCGGGCCAGATTATCAGGCAGGGCGAGTTTGAGTTCGAGTCGGGTCATGACGGGTCACTCCATTCGCAACTAAAGTATACGGGCGGCTTTCCTTAATTGTCAACGGTTGTATTCCTGTGATTGCACACAACTTATGCTCGCGGCGGATTCCCTGGCACTGCCCGCCAGGGCAAGTGTGCACGCCCTCCGGGCAGCGCCGCCGGACGCTTCGCGCAAATCCGGCGGGAGCAAGAGATGTGGATAATCATCGGTTGTATTCCGGGAGGTCTGGCATATACTATGCCACAACGCAATCCGTTCAATCCGTTGACCAACTCACGGAGGAAACATGTCCCCCACAACCACGCTCATCCTGGGCGGCGGATTCGGCGGGATCGCCGCCGCCAATTCACTGCGCTCGCTCCTGCCGGAGGAACATCAAATCGTCGTCGTGGACCAGTCCGCCCGCTTTCACGTCGGCGCGGGCAAGACCTGGCTCATGGTGGGCGAGCGCACCTACGAGGAGATTTCATGCCCGCGCGCCGAACTGCTCGCCCCTGGCATCCACCAGGTCCGGGCGCAAGTCCTCGGCCTCAATCTCGCCGAGCACATGGCGACCCTGGCGAACGAAACGCTGCGCTGGGATTATCTGGTTATCGCGCTCGGCGCCGATCTCACCCTGGCGGGCGTGCCGGGGCTGGCCGAAGCGGCGCACACGTTCTACACTATTGAAGGCGTAGAACGCCTGAGGGCCGCGCTGGCGGAATTCTCCGGCGGCGATATTGCGCTCCTGATCCCGAAGCTGCCGATCAAGTGCCCGCCCGCGCCGTACGAGGCGGCCATGCTGCTGCATCACACGTTCGCGAGCCGCGGCCTCGCCGAAAAGGTACGTCTCGCAGTCTACACCGTGGAAGGCGCGCCGATGCCCACCGCGGGCGCGGAGATGGGGCAGTTTATTCAAAACGAGCTGGCGCAGCGCGGGAT
>DAOTXG010000653.1:0-1686 GCA_034435515.1 Anaerolineales bacterium | reverse complement strand
CAGCGGGGAAATTAGAAACAGGTTTTTGCCACGAATTACGCGAATTGGCGCGAATAATGGCGATGACGGATGTTGAAGCGGAACTGGCTCAGGCGAAGAAGGCACGGCGAGAAGGCAACGCCGGGCAGGCGCGCGTGTGCGCCCGCCGCGCGGCGGGGAGGGCGATTCGCGAGTTCTACCGCAAGCGCGAGGGGGCCGGGTGGGGCGGGGATGCGATGAAGCAGCTCCAACGGCTGCGGGACGACGCCTCGATACCGGAGGCTGTGCGCCGGGCCGCCGAACGGCTGACGACCAAAGTGGATTTTGAGCATAAACTGCCGTTCGACGAGGACCCGATTGAGGATGCCAGGACGATTGTAGAATTTGCCAGAGCGTAAGACTTCCCACTGTGTTTTGGGAGTATAATCAAACTCATGGCTTACCCTTTTCCCGGCATGAACCCCTGGCTGGAGAACCCGGCCATCTGGCGGAATGTGCATTACAGCCTCATTACGGCTTTACGCGATGAGTTAGCTCCAGTGTTGCGCCCGCGCTATTTTGTAGACATCGAGGCGCATACCTATATCGCTGTCGTACCTGAGGCGCCGCCCGCCACGCGCTTTCCCGACGTGGCCGTCATTAATCGGGGCGGGCCGGCCGTCGCCATTGCGGAGGCCCCGCCGCCCTCGCGGTTCTTAACCGTTGATTTGCCGGCCAAAGAGCCGGTGGAAGAGGGGTATCTGGAAGTGCGCGCCGTGCCGAGCGGCGAGGTGGTCACTGTGATTGAGCTGCTCTCGTATACCAACAAACGCCCTGGGCCGGATCGCGAGACTTATCTGGAAAAACGCGAGGCGATATTAGATTTGCGCGTGAGTTTTGTGGAAATTGACCTGCTGCGCGCCGGGCCCTCTATGCCTTACACGGAGAAGGCCGACAGCCACTACCGCCTCTTCATCCGACGCAGGGAGCGCATGCGCCGGGCGCATCTTTATCCTTTCAACGTCCGCGAGACCATCCCCGTTTTTCCGCTTCCCCTGCGCCCCGACGACGTCGAGCCGCAGGTTGACCTCGGCGCGCTGCTGCAGAGCGTCTACGACCGCGCTGGATATGACTTGATTCTCAATTACCAGCAACCCCCGACTCCGCCGCTCGGCGACGAGGACGCGGCGTGGGCCGCCGCGCTGTTGGGCCAGACCTGACTCTGAAAAACCCGGCTCGCCCCCACATTAGAGGAATTATCGTAGGTCACGCTTTTAGCGCGACGACTTCTGACCGCGCAAACCGTCACGCTACAAGCGTGACCTGCGTGGCTTCCCGGTAAATCCGGGGGAGTCAAAAACCCCCAAGTAAGATTCCCGTAACGACTTCCCTCTACACTGTCAGACATCTCACACAGTGTGCGCGCAAACCTTGTCAGTGGGAGCGGCGCGAAGCGGACAACCGCGACCGTCGCGGCTACAAGCCGCTCCCACGCCAATCCCCTGACAACCTTTGAGCGCACACCTCACACGATAGGAGATGATTCGACCCATGCGCTTCGATAAAATAATCTGGCTGATCAGCCTGGCCGTGTTCCTCACGTCGGCCTGCGCTGCCTCCCCCGTCACGCCGCCGCCTGCGCCCGCCGAGGCGACGCCTCTCCCGGCGACCAGCGCCGTCGTCGCGCCCACCCAGACCGAGCCACCAGCGCCCACCGAGGAACCGACG
>DAOTXG010000652.1:0-2609 GCA_034435515.1 Anaerolineales bacterium | reverse complement strand
CGGTAATCTTCGCCTGGCAGCGCTGGGGGAAGAAATTCATCTGGTTTCCCATGAGTTTTTGGGGCGTGTTGCTTGCCGCGGTTGGGGTTGGCTGGTTGATGCGCCAGCGGGCTTGGTCAGAGATTCAGGCATCGGTTGCTTTTAGCCTGATCGCGGCAGTGATCCTCTGGTGGGAAGGACAGCGCAGGCAGTAACTGTTCACCACAAAACAGTACAAATGTCTATAACTTTTAGGCGTTTGTCTATTGACCTCGCAACCCAAGCGGACGTACAAACAGAGTTGAAGTGAGCTCACTACCTCATGAGCCGTGCGCTTGCAACCAGCGACATGAACACAATCCGAAATTAGTTCCAACTGGTAAGCGGCTCTAACTTATTCTTTGCCACGTTAGAAAATCTTTGGCGCTGTTTCCTCCAAGTTGCTGGTGCGATATACAAAGTAGGAAGGGGTTCGCTTAAATTCTCCCTACTTTCTTTGTTCAACTGTAACTGCTCAGGCATGTAGCCTGGGCATGAACGGCTGACCGGCGAAAACGCTGGTGAGGCCATCGAGGACTGAATAGCCTTGTTTGCGCAAGGTCGCGATATAGCCGCGAATGCGGCAGAACTGGTCGGCCCCGTGTGGGCTGCGGAAACAGCCGGAGACCTTGTGTTTGACCTTGAGCATACGCAGGTCGCGTTCGGCCTGATTGTTGTCGAAGGGCACACGGAAATCATGCAGGAATGCCAAGATCGCGCTCCGATGGGTCACCAGGCGGTCGAGCAGGTTGCGGGCGGGCGTCTGTTTGGGTCGTCCACGTTTGCCAGTCGCTGGCGGAGGTGGGTTGGCCAGCAAGCCTTCATTCAGGAAGCGCGTGTAGGCGGCTTCGTACCCGGCCCGCTGTTTGGCGGGCAACGCCGCCTGTCCGGCCGCCTGAGCGGCGACCACCGCCGCCTTCATGTTCAGCAGCAGTTTGATCAACGTCTGCGCCCAGGCTTGTCCGGTGTCTTCGTGCAGACCAATCAACTCACGCAGCAAATGCGCGTTGCACAGCGCGTACAAGCCGGGCAGGTTCAGATACGGTGCCCAGGCATCGTGCACCCGCCGCCCGGCAAAGCCGATCAGCAGCCCGATAGCGTTGATGGCTTCCCGACCGCGCTTGGCGTGATGGGCGTAGAAGGTCAACAGGGCGGTGCTGATCACATGCACCCACTCGGTGCGTCCGGCGACCCGCTGGCTGGTTTCGTCCACGTGCGCCACGGCCGCCCGTTGCAAGGCTGCCCCAATGGCCTGTTCCACCGGTTCCAAGCGGGTGTAGGCCGTTGCTTGGGCGCTGGCCAGGGTGCCTTCCGACGGGCGGACCCCAAACAGATCGTCCAGCGTTTCAGCCGTGCGCTCGTAGGGCAGGAGTTGATAGGTCTGCAAGTACACCGCCGCGGCTTGGGTGCGCGGGCCATATTGCACCGGTTGCGTCACCTCGGACGGAAAGTTCGCCACCGTCACTGTCTGGCACACCCGGCAGGCTTTGCGCGCGGCCTGATGTTCAGTCACGACCGGGCGCGGCTCGGGAATATCAATCACCTGGCGCCGTTCCCGACCGATCTCTGGTGCCGTTTCCAGGCTGGCACCGCACCCGGTGCAGATCGTCGGCACATACGCCACAATCGTGTCGGGCTGGTCCATCAGGCAACGCGTGACGCCCGGATGCCCCGGCTGGCCGCCGCTCTTCTTGCCGCTCCGCTGGCGCAAGCTGCGCGGCCGGGGCTGCTTGGCTGGCCCATCACTGGACGGTGGTTTATGGCTGTTATGGCTGTCCTTGTTCAGTCGGGCTTCCAACTGCTCAATGCGCACGGTCAGGTTGGCCAGTTGGCGTTGGTGTGCGCCCACCAGTTGCTCCATCTGCGCCGCCAACTCAGCCACCTGCCGGTGATGGGCATCCGTCGCTTGCTCGACCCACGCTACCAGCGCGTCCGGTCCGGCTTCATAGACCGCCAGGATTTCATCCCGTGAAGGCATCGCACGTCACTATAGTCAACTTTTCATTGCATGCAAGCGCGAGGCGCAGGCATGCCTGAGCAGTTACGAATGATGAAGAAATCGGGCGGTTTCGGCAACTCGCTGTCCGGCGTGCAACCCAGGAAATTGAAGAACGCACGGGCGAGACACGCGGCAAGAAACATGACGAGGTTATTGCCGAAGCCGCGAGTTTGATTGAGCAGTTTGTCCAACAACGGATAAAGTAATCACCTGACACTGATATATAATCGCCAGTGATGTTCGACCGCCTCCGCTCCCTCCTCCCCGGCCAAAAGCCCAAAGGCCGCAAAGGCAAGGGCAAGCCCGCGCCCGGAAAGGGCGGCAAGCCCGGCCTGTCCCCCGGCACAAAGGGGGGTGCATTCCCGCCCGTCAAAATTCCCCTGCCTCCAAGCGGCGCGCCCCGCCCCGGCCTCCCGCCGCTTGGCAAAGGCCGCACGCCCATTAGACCCGGCGGCGTTCCCATCTCCCCCCTGCCCCCCCGCTCCCCGGCTCCCCTGCCAGGCGCTCCCATGCCCGGTAGTGGAACACCCTCTCTCACCCCGCGCCCCACGCAATCACAAGGCATATCGCTCGACCGCAAACTCGACATCGT
>DAOTXG010000651.1:0-3830 GCA_034435515.1 Anaerolineales bacterium | reverse complement strand
CTATTGGAAGGACACGGGCTTGCGCCTCGAAGTGATCACCGAGAGGCCGTTTTTGGCCTTTGGGATTGGAGGGGTGGCGGCCATTGCGGCTTTTGTAATCGGCATTGCCGTGACTAAGCCAGCGGCAGATCGGCTGGGGGCGTTGAGCAAAGAGATCCAGGCGGCTGGCAAGCCGCCCACGCCGCAGCAGGTTGCCGAACTACAACAACTGGGGAAGCGAACTTTCGACGCGGCGAAATGGGTGGCGGCGCTGCTTGCAATTTCCCTCGTCCTGATGGCTGTTGCCCGTTATCTCTAAAGAAAAGAGTGCTGCTGCTGGTGGGCCTGCTCACGGCAGGGTGATCTCTGGTTCAAAGAGTCCAGGGAACTCAAGGGATGAACCGGAACCTCTGTTCCACCAGTTCCTTGAGTTCCTGTTTTTTCCGTATGCCCGACTTCCGTTTCTCCATCGCTATCCCCGTCCGCTACGCCGACCTCGACGCGCAGGGCCACGTCAACCACGCCCGCTACTTCTCGTTCATGGAGGAAGCGCGCTTCAAGTACATTGTGGCCATCGGCCTGTGGACGCAGACGAATGACTTCGACGCCGTCGGCCAGATCGTGGCCGAGGCGGCGTGCAGTTATAAGAAACCGGTGCTCATCAATCAAACCGTGCTGGTCGAAGTCCGCACCGCGCGGCTTGGCAACAAAAGCCTGGACATGGAATATCGCCTGACCGCCGACGGCGACGAGGTCGCTACTGGCCGCACGGTGCAGGTGTGCTACGACTACGCGGCCCACCGTTCTATCCCCATCCCCTCAGAGTGGCGCGAGAAAATCACCGCGTTTGAGGGTGGGGCGTCGTAACCCCAGACGATGGCGAATGGAATGAAAATCCTGCTGGTGGACGACGATCGAGACAGCCTGCGGTTGCTCGGCCAAATGCTACAACAAGCCGGCTATCAGACGGTGTTCAGCACGGATGCTGAACAGGCGCTGCAATTCTTGGCGAGAGAAGCCGTTGACATCGTGATTGCCGACATCTACCTGCCCAACCTGTCTGGCATCGAAATTCTCAGGCAGGTCCGCCAGCAACAACTCCCGTGCGAAGTCATTATGCTCACTGGCTTCCCGGCGGTGGATTCTGCGATCCAGGCCTTGCGCGAGGGCGCGGTCGATTACCTGACCAAGCCGGTGACGCGAGAAGCCCTATTGGCTGCGATTGCCCGTGTTCAGGCGCGCCTCGCCGAGGCCCATCAGCGCCAGGAGACGCTGGCGATGCTGGAAACCGCGGTGAAGCGCTTTACTGACCAAACCTCGACGCGAGCGGCCCCTCCTCCCAGCCCTCCGCCAGCCCCTGCGCCCAGCCGACAGTATGTCGTCGGGCCGGTCCTGGTTGATTTGGACCGTTACGTCGTCGAGGTAGATGGTCAGCGCGTGGAGGCGACCGCCACAGAACTGGAAATTCTGCGCTTTTTGTGCCGTAACCCGGATCGGGTCGTCACCCCGCAGGAACTGGTTCATGCGCTGCGCGGTTACAGCGCCCAGCCGGCCGAGGCGGCTGAGATCATTCGTCCTCACATCAGCAATCTGCGGCGCAAGTTAACCGCCTGTTCGGCCCAGGCCGACGTGATTATGACGGTGCGCGGGGTAGGCTACACGCTGAAGACGCCCCTCAAGACCTGACCCGTTTCCCGCTCGAGAGCCGGCTTAAGGCCGTTTCGACGCGTTGCTGGTCTAAACGTGCTCCCAGGTGCGTGAAGATCATTCTGGCCTCGACGAGATATTTCTCCGCCTGCGCCAGTTCACCTTCCGAGAGACTGAGCTGGCCGGCTTGGGCCGCCACACGCCCGGCTTCTAACTGGCTGATGACGCCCGCCAAGGCTTGCCAGGCCCTGTCAATCGCCTCGCGGGCCGCCTGGGGGCGGCCGGCCAGCAGTTCTACACACGAGAGTACGCGCCAGGCGGCTGCCTCCAAATTGCGGTCCCCAATCTCACTCGCCAGGTCAGCGGCTTTCTGGGCGGCCTCCTGGCTGGCCGGCCAGGCCGATTGTTGGAGCAGAATTTGTGCTTGTAACCGAAAAATTTCACTCACCAAATCCTTCGCCCCAATCCGTTCCGCCTGAGTCAGGCTGGTCGTCAGCATCTCCTGCGCCGGATCGAGACGCCCTTGCTGTAGCAAGACTTCGGCCAGGCCCATGCTGGCGTTGGCCAGGTGATACGCCATCTTCAGCGAAGTCGCCAGCGCCAGGCTCTTCCTGAAATGGGCCTCAGCCAGATCAAGCTCCCCCTGGTCGCGGAGCAAAGTGCCCAAGTTGTTCTGGACAATGGCGACGCCCTCCACGTCGCCAATCTCGTCGCGCAGGGCCAGGCTGCGCTGGAAGAGGGTCATCGCCTGTCGCCAGTCGCCGGCCAGAGTGGCCAGAATGCCCAGGTTGCTGCTGGTGCCGGCCACCCCCGAGGCGTCGCCCATCTGTTCGCGCAGGAGCATCGCCTGCCGCGTATGATGCAATGCCTGATCCAACTCGCCCAATTGATAATATATCCCGCCCAGCGTATTTTCGGCGATAGCCAGTTCTTTCAGGCTGACTGCCAGTTGGGCTTGTCTCAGGCTGGCCTCACAGGCCTGCCGCGCCTGGTCAAGATGTCCCTGGCGCAGGTAGGTCCATGCGCGAGCGGCCAGCACGCGCGCGGCTTCGCCCTGGGCCTCCTGGTCAGCCGGCGGATCCAGATAAGACAGCGCCTGCTCGAAGCATTGGAGGGACGTCTCAAAATCGCCTTGCTTTTGAGCGGTTTCGCCCAGCCGCCGATACAGCCCGGCCCGCTGGCTGTGAGTGAGTTGTTCCTGGCCCGAGAGCGCCAGGCCCTCTTCCACGGCGGCGCGTGACTCGTTGAATTCTCCGATGAACCGATAGACATCGCCCAGGCCGGCGGCGATCCGCCAGCGCAGAGCGACCGGGACGGCCGACTGGGTCGGCAATAATTGCCTGGCTTGTTGGTAATAAGCCAATGCCTCTTCGTTGGCGTAACGCCCGGCCGCGTGATCGGCGGCGAGAGCCAGGTAGGTCAAGGCTTTATTCCAGGCCTCCGCCTGCGTAAAGTGATGAGCCAGTTCCGCCGCATGGATGGCCTCGGCCCCGGCCCAATATCTTTCTAACACCTCGGCGACTCTCAGGTGTAGCGCCTGACGCCGGGCTTTCAACATCGAGTTGTAAACGGTTAACTCAATCAGGGAATGGCTGAACTGCCACCGGCTCGGCGAGTTGGCGCGCCGGAGCATGCCTCGCCCTTCCAGCCGGATGAGGGCCGCGCGGGTATCCAGGGATCCCCAAACTTCCTCCAGTACGTGGTCTTCGAATGTGCCCCCGATCACGGCGGCGCACTGGAGCAGCAACTTCAAGTCGGCTGGCAAGGTATCAATCCGTGAATGAATCAAGGCTTCCAACGAAGTCGGCAGCGGCATCTCCAGGAGGTTGACGCTGGCCTCAACATCCCACCCATCGCGATGCCGCTGCAAATAGCCTCGTTCCATCAGCGCCCGGACAATTTCCTCCAAATAATAGGGGTTGCCCTCACTCCTGTCTAAGGCGAGGCTCCTCAACGCCGGGGAGAGTTCTTTCGCGGCTAAGAGCTCGGACAGGAGCGCCTCGGCTTCGAGCGTAGAGAGCCGGTCCAGATAGAGCCGGAGCGTCTGATCCGGATTGAGAATGTTCAGGACGTGGATCAGGCGTTCGTCCGGGGTCTCGCCTTCATCCCAACGCAGTGCGCACACCAACAGAAGGGGAAGCGAGGTCACCAGGTTGGAGAGGAACAGCAACAAGTCGGCGGAGAGGGGATCAATCCAATGGAGA
>DAOTXG010000650.1:0-3730 GCA_034435515.1 Anaerolineales bacterium | reverse complement strand
CTGCTCCAGCGTGAACTGGCTGGCGGAGACCGTCTGCAGAGCGTCAGGCCCGGAAGTCGGCGTCGGCTGAAGCAGCGAGATCATGACGGGCGCAGGTGTCGAGCAATCTCGTCGGCGAACGTGGCGACCTGGATCGGCTTGGGGATATAGCCGTCGCACTTGTAGGCCTCGACCAGCCTGCGGGCGGTCTCTTCCGGCCAGGCCGTGCAGGCGATGATGGGCGTGCCGGCCAGTTCGGGGATGCGCCGCAGCCAGCCGATCAGCGTCTGCCCGTCCGCGTCCGGCAGGCCCAGGTCCACCACAATCGCCGCCGGGCGGTGTTCTATCGCCATCTCCAGGCCGCTCTGCGCGTCTGGCGCGTGCAGCACCTCGTAGCCGCGCGCTGTCAAGACCCGCCGGGCTAACTCCGCGTTGTCGGGTATATCTTCCACAATCAGTATAGTCGTCATAGTCGGGTACCCGTTTCACTGTACAGCTCAGGCCGAGCGTAGTTGGGAACGCTGACGCGAAGCGGCTGAAAAACCGCTGATCGCGCTGATTTTTTTCTTAATCACACCTGCCCTTGCGGGCGGTGCAAGGGTCAGCGAAAATCAGCCTGATCAGCGTTATCAGCGTTCTCCAGAGCTCGGCCTGAGCAGACGCTTCATTTCTCGCCGGCGCGGCCTGGTTTGTCGCTCAGTACCTGCACGACCTGATCCACGAACGCGCGCGGCGACAAGGCGCCTTTCTGATACAGCGCCTCGATGTGCCCCTGCAGCCGCGCGCGGTCTTCCGCCGAGAGATCGCGGGCGCTGACGACGATGACCGGGATATTGTGCGTGCGGCTGTCCTGCTTGAGGCCTTCGATCAGGGCAAAGCCGTCCGACCCCGGCATCGTCAAATCGGTGATGATCAGGTCCGGCAGGCGCTGGCGCGCCTGCGCCAGGCCATCCAGCCCGCTGGTCGCCTGGAAGACGCGATAGGATTTCTTGGCCTCCAGCAGCCGCCGGATCAACAGCGCGTCGTCCGGGTTGTCGTCCACGAGCAGGACGGTCGTCGTCTTCTCGTCCAGGTGATCGAGCGCGGCCAGCAGGCCCTCGCGCGGGGCCGGGCGCTGGTCGTCGCTCAGATGGATGTCCACGCTCCACTCCTCGCCCAGGACGTGCTTTTCCACCGGGAAGGTGTGGCCGGTGCAGTTGACGACGACCAGCTCGCCGCTCTTGATCTGGCTCTGCGCCGCCAGTTTTTCCAGCGCGGCGAAGGCGACCGCCGCCGCCGGCTCCACGGCCAGGCCCTCGGTCTTCGCCAGGCTGAGCATGGAATTATAGGCCTCGCGGTCGGTCACGCTCTCCATGGCTCCGCCGTGCTTTTGGAGGATGCGCCAGAGGTAGGTGTAAGTCTTGCCGGGGTCGCCGGTCGAGAGGATGGCGATCCGGGTTTCGGGGATGACCGGCTCGGCCACTTCTTTGCCGGCTTTGAACGCGCGCACCATGGGCGCGCAGCCGGCGGCCTGCGCGATGCCCAGCGCAGGGATGCGGTCAATCAACCCCATGGCGTGCAGTTCGTGGAAGCCGCGATACACGCCGAGCGGCCCCAACCCGCCGCTCACAGCCTGGATGTACCAGTCGGGCGCGCGCCAGCCGAGCTGCTCCACAATTTCGTAGGCAATCGTCTTCATGGACTCTTTCGCCGGGAAACTGCGCGCGCCGCGGTCGAGGTGCAGGCCGCGCCGGGCGGCGAAGTCGGCGGCGATCTGCTTGGTCTGGTCGTAGGTGCCGCTGACTTTGATGACCTCGGCCCCGAAGAGGGCCGCCTCGCGCAGTTTTTCCTGCGGCACCAGGCTGGTCATGAAGACCCAGAGCTTGATGCCGGCCCGCGCGCATGCGGCGGCATAAGCCACCGCCGCGTTGCCGGTCGAGGCGATTACGCACTCGTGGACTCCGGCTTCCAGCAGCGCCGCCACCGAGATCGCCGCCTGCCGGTCTTTGAAGGAGGCCGTCGGGCCGTGGCGCTCGTCTTTGATGTACAGCTGGGGGTGGTCGAGGGTCTGGGCGTAGCGCCGGGAGTGGAGCAGAGGAGTGCCGCCCACGCTGAGCAAGTCCAGGGCGAGCGGGTCGCGGATGGGCAGCACGTCGGCGTAGCGCCAGATGTTCGACGGTTTTCCGGGCAGGCCGCGCAAAATCTCGCGCCGGAAACTGGCGTAATCGTAGCCCAACTCCACCCAGTCTGAACCGCACGCGCTGCAAGCGGTCGTAACCGGCGAGGCCATCGAATAGGGCGGCTGCGCGCCGCAGGCCATACATTCCAGGTGAGAGGGGGTTCCCATACGACAGGTCTCCTGTGACTATACTGCCCACGGTCACAAGTGGCGTTTTTTTTGATCCACGAAGGGACACGAAGTTTCCCGAAGACGCGTAGCTCTTCGTGTGCCTTCGTGTGTCTTCGTGGATTCACAAATGCGCAGTTTGTGTCCGCGCGAAGTATACCAGGCAGATGAGCGTCTTTTGAGTCGAGTCAAGGATAAACGACGGCCATAGCGGCGGTCAAGTCAAGGTTTGCGGTTTTGCTCCATCCACCTCACACCGTAATCCACGAGCGGACCTTGGGGCATGAGGCGGGCTTCGGCCAGGGCTGCCGGGCCGCGCCGCTCCAGACCGGTGTCGCGGGCGAAGGCTTCGCCAATCTGCGGGAAGTCGTCCGAGTTCCATTCCAGCGCGTCGAACTCGACCCATTGTCTCTCGCCGTTCAGCAGAATAGGCGCGCCCTGCCGCTCGATTATCTTGGCCGGGAAATACGCGCGGACTTCGGAGAGGTGCAAGGAAGTATTGTTCGCGTGCCCCACGCCCAACAGCAAGACCCAGCCATCCAGGTCGTAGAGGCGCGCGAGCGGCGAGGCCTCGCCCAGGCCAAACTCCAGCGAGTGACGGGCGGTGATGAACTCCGCCTGCGGACCGCGCGCGGCGAACGAGTCCTGCGGGTGTGCGCTCCGCAGCGTTCCAGCCTGCTTGCGGAAACATTCCGGGATCGCGCCCATGCCGCGGGTCGGGGTCAGGTCGGGCTGGAAGGCGGGCATGGTCTGGCGGATGATCTCCCACCACGCGGCGGGCACGGGCGGATTGCGCCAATAACCTGGCTCGGAGAGGTCGGTCGAATGCGTGGGCATCACCAGCGTGCCTTCCGGGCCGAGCGCTTTCTCCAGCGCCAGGACGACGGAGGCTGCCCCGCCGACCACGTACCCTAGCGCGCTCAACGACGAGTGCACGAGCAATGTCATGCCCGGCTGCACGCCCAGGGCGGCCAGGTCGCGGGCGAGGGAGTCTACGGTCGCGGGCGTTTGCGCGCGGGAGACGGCGTTGGCTTCGGTCATGACGTATTGCGTATGACGTATTGCGTATTGCGTCCCAAAAGGATGCTTCGCGATATTCCGTAAGCGCAGGCAGATCGTGTTCCATTTACGGTGAGTCTGTCAACGGATTGAACGGATTGAACGGAAAATCCGACCGCGAAGCGTCCGTTTCATCCGTTGACTCACAAGCCGTAAATCAACCTGGAATCTGCGCTAGACGAGCCGCAACCGGTAGAGGAAACGATACCGTGATTTTAGCAGACGATAGCGCTCCAGCGTATCCGGGCCGCAGCTGGCCGTGCCGAGGCCGCGCTGGGCGTGGTCGAGGTTGAGGATCACCGCCTCGCGCGGCTTAAGCTCAAAGGTGTGCCTGGCCTGGAACAAATCGTCGGCGGTGAAGTGGCT
>DAOTXG010000649.1:0-8572 GCA_034435515.1 Anaerolineales bacterium | reverse complement strand
GTCGGCCAGCGCCTGTTTCACTTTGGGTGAGAGAATGTGGATGTTTTCTCCGAGGATGTACATAAGGGCCTCCGGTAACAGTTGGGGCGATCCGCCCGCATGGCCTGGGCGCAGAGGACAAGGCGGGCCGCGCGTTTGCCACTCTTCCTAGCCTGTTATCATGCCACGCCAGACTGACTCAGCCTATTGCCAAATTGCCCGAAATCCGGCTACAGATGTCACACCGGGCGCGGCGCCCTTCCGAGATTGTTCCCCTGGTTTGTCGGCTTTGAAGTGAGGACAAAAATCACGCGACCGCCCGCAGCAGATGTGCTAGGCTGAGAGCATGAACGCCCGGCCTGTTGGGCGAGGTTTGACCTCCACAGTTTTGACACCCCTCGTCGAGTCGCTAGGTACTAGGATAAAAGTCTTCGATAGTGCCAGTCCAGTAGTTGAGGCGTGGAGTGGCAACTTTTTAGCTAGGGAGATAGCAACAAAAGGCGGAGGAGATACTCCGATGGATTATTGCCATCCAGCATGGTCACCCAACTCAGACAGATATCTTTCGTATGTGGCGGCTTGGAGTTATGCGGAAGTTCCATGCCTCGGCCAAGTTCTTGTAGCAAATGATACACTCGAGCACATAACTACGATCTCTGAGAACGCGGCAATCACTCAACAGCCGTGGTCTCCTTCAGGTGATCGAATTGTAATCACTGAAAACGGAAGGTCACCGTGGTGGGCGCCTTCACGAACTTATATCGGTTTGGGAGAGGGCGCAATATGGATCCTGTCTGCTGATGGTACATCAAAGCGCTTGATTACAGATGAAAATGGTTACGACGGCGAAGCAGTTTGGCGACCATAAATCAACACCGCGAGAGTTGCCGACAGCAACTACAAGCAAGATAGACTGTGTGCACTTGGACACAGGCGCGTATGAACTCGACGCGGTTTCATCTACTCCATCAAGACTGCTGCGACGATCAGCCTCACGCTGATTATTGATGATGGGATAGATTTAGCTGCGGTCTTGCTGGCGGGGTGGCCTTCCAGTCCCGGCCCGACCAATCCGCCGCCCATGCCGCCCAGCCCGCCAGGGGGGACGCAACCCCCGCCGACGAATACGCCGCCGCCAACGGATACGCAACCCCCGACGAATACGCAACCGCCGCCAACGCCGCCAACGCCGTGTCCAACGCCAACACCAACGCCGTCGCCGACACCAGCGCCAACGCCGACCGACACCAACGCCAGCCTGAACTGCGACGACCCCGGCAAAGACAAGCACCGCTTCAGCGCCTATGGGCTGACCCTGCCAGCCGGCGCGACGGTGACGGGGATTGAAGTGCGCCTGGACGTGAAGGCGAATGCGCCTGCGGGTTCCCCGGTGCTGTGCGTGGAGTTGTCCTGGGATGGGGGCGCGACGTGGACGGCGAGCCGGAGCACGCCGACGCTGGGGCCGGGGGAAGCGACGCACCTGCTGGGCGGCGCAGGGGATACGTGGGGGCGGGCGTGGACGAGCGCCGAGGTGAGCGCCCTGGTGGTGCGGGTGACGACCGTAATCAGCAATCAATCCGTTGACACGCTTCGCGTTACGGCGCGTCCAGCGCGCAGCGGAAGCCGAAGTCGGCGTCGTGGACGCCCGGCGGTTGGTGATAGCGCCGGGTGGTCGTGTAAAACCGGCCATCCGTGTTGCCGAACGAGCCGCCGCGCATGACGCGCTGGGGGCCGGCGTCTGGGCCGGCGGGGTCCTCGGCGGGGGAGACAGCGTAATACGCCGCGCCATACCGGTCGTTAACCCACTCCAGGACGTTCCCCGCCAGGTCGAAGACGCCGAACGGGCTGGCGCCATCCGGGTATTTTCCGGCCTCGGTCGTGTCGCCCTCTTGAGCCGGGAGGCGGTTTGGGTCAAAGGCGTCGCCCCACGGATAGCGGCGGCCATCGCCCCCGCTGGCGGCGTACTCCCATTCGGCTTCGGTCGGCAGGCGCTTGCTCTCCCAGGCGCAAAAGGCCGCGGCCTGGTCCCACGCCACCTGGATCACCGGATAATTATCAAATTCGGGGTCGCCGAAATAGGTGGTGCGGGTGAATGATTGTTTGGTCGCAGGCGGCGAGCATTGGCCCGCATCGGCGCATTGCTTATAGCGCGCGTTCGTGACTTCGAACTTGTCCATGAAGAACGCCTTCAGCGTCACCGGATGCACTGGCCGCTCGTCCGCCTGGCCCCGCTCCGACCCCATCTGGAAGGTTCCGGCCGGAATGAGGACCATTCCTTCGGGGATGGGAATGGGCGTCTCGGTCGGCGTATTGGCCGGGGCAGGGGTGTCCGTGGGCGGGAGGGGCGTATGGGTCGGGGCCGAAGTGTGGGTGGGGGGAACAGATGTCTGGGATGGCGGAACCTGAGTCGGCGTGGCCGGGGCCTGGGTAGGTTCCGGCATCGCACTGGGTTCGACGATGGCCGCGAGCGTGCGGGTGGGCTGCGCCGGAGGCCCTGACCGCGGGAACATCAGCACGCCGACGACGATCGCCGCCACGACCAAGGCACCCGCGCCGATGAACACGCCGACCGGCGCGCCAGTTTTCTTCGCCGGGACGGCCACGCGGGTTCCGGCCTGATCAGTCGCGCCGGGTGTGGGCGCAGCCTCGGCGGTTATCGTCGGCGCGCTGATCACGGTCGGCGCGGGCGGGGTGACGGCGGTCGGGGCGGTGGACTTGGCTGGCGTCGCGCCGACCTGGGTGGGACGCGCACTGGCGGCGATGGCGCGCAGGCCCGCGGCCAATTCGGCGGCGGTTTGCAGGCGGTCGGCCGGGTCTTTGGCGAGCGCCTTTTCGATGAGCGCGGCGAGTTCTTCCGGTACGCCGGCGACGATCTGGCGGACGTCGGGCACCGGCTCGTTGAGGTGCTTGAGCATTACCGTCATCGCCGAGTCGCCCTCGAACGGCGGGCGGCCGGTCGTCATCTCGTAGAGCATGATGCCGAGGGAATAAAGGTCGCTCCGCTCGTCAATGTGCTCGCCGCGCGCCTGCTCCGGCGACATGTAGGCTACCGTGCCGACGATGGCGCCCGTGGCCGTGTGGTGCTGCCCGCCCACGATCTTGGCCACGCCGAAGTCCATCAGGATCGGCTGGCTCTGAGGATCGAGCATGACGTTGCCTGGCTTGAGGTCGCGGTGGATCATCCCGCGCTGGTGGGCGTAGGCGACGGCCTCGCTCACGCCGGCCATGATGCGCAGCGTCTCGGCCAGCGGCAGGCGTTGGCCGGCGGCGTCGAGAGCCTTGAGCCGCGCCTGCAGCGTCTCGCCGGGGACGTACTCCAGGATCATGAAGTACACCTCGCCGTCGTGATTGAAGTCGTAGACCTGAATGATGTTGGGGTGCCGCAGTTGGGCGACGGCGGCGGCCTCCTGCTCGAAGCGCCGCACGAACTCCGGGTCGCTCGACAGGTGAGGGTGGATTAACTTAATGGCGACCGTGCGCCGCAGGTTGGGGTCGGCGCCTTTGTAAACCGCCGACATGCCGCCCTGGCCGAGGAGCGTCTCAATGGTGTAGCGCCCGCCGAGCGTGCGCCCGATCCAGGTGGGTTGACTCATGCTCACTCTCTCTCCGCGATATGGGTTGTCATAGTATCGTCGTTTTTGCAATTGGCGCAAGGCGAGAGTTTGCCAACGGATGGAACGGCTTAAACGGTAAATCCGACCGCGAAGCGTCTGTTCCGTTGACTGAAAGGACGTAAACTGACCCGGACTGTGCTTTAATGCCGGAAATATCCCCGGTGCAGCGGGCGCACTTCGTCTACTGTGATGAAGGCGTTGGGGTCCACCTCGTGGACGAGGGCGCGCACCCTGGACACATCCTTGCGGGCCACCGCGCAGTTGACGACGGTCACCGTCCCGTCTTTGCCCTGCGCCATGAACTCAGTCGCGGCGTGGCCGGCCTCGCGCAGGGCGTTGGCTACGGCGGCGCCCCGCGCGGGGGAGTAGATGCGGAACATGCTGTAACCGATGGCGAGCCGCTCCTCGGCGATCATTCCCACAATTACGCCCGCGCCGAACCCGGCGGCGTAGCCGGCTATCGTCCACACATTCAATGGGCCCTGAAGCACCTGGCTCACGGCGAGGATGAACACCGCCGCCTGCACGGCTCCGATGAGGCCCGCGGTGAGTTTGCGCCCGCGCATCATGAACAGCAATCGGAGCGTGTCCAGCGACATATCGGTCAGGCGCATGAGGAAGACGAAGAGGCCGGCGAGAATAGGAGACATAGGGTCAGGTGGTCAAATGGTCGGATGGTCACCTAGTCGAGTGGTCGGATGGTCACCCAGTCATGCGGTCATCCGACTATCAGATCATCGGACTATCAGACCACACGCCTACAAGACCATCCGACTACACGACCAGGCGGCTACAAGACTATCCGACTACGCCAAGTACATCTCTTCCACATACTGCTTCACCATCCGCCGGGTGGAAAAGTACGGCGCGAGGGTGACGATGGATTCCTTCACTTTGCGCAGCCAGCCCGGCGCTATTTCGTTCAGGCCGTTTTCGTAGTAGAGCGGGACGATTTGATTTTCCAGCACGTCGTACAGGCTCGCCGCGTCTTTCGCGTCCTGCTCGTCGGCGCTGGCGTGCTCGGCCTCGTCGCCGATGGCCCAGCCGTTGTCGCCGTTGTAGCCTTCCTGCCACCAGCCGTCGAGCACCGAGAAGTTGAGCACGCCATTCAACGCGGCCTTCATGCCCGAAGTGCCGGAGGCCTCCAGCGGGCGGCGCGGATTGTTCATCCACACGTCCACCCCCTGGATGAGATAACGGGCGAGGTTGATGTCGTAGTCCTCGAGGAAGACGATGCGCCCGCCGTACTCGGCGCGCTTGAGCGTGCGGTAGACCTGCTGGATGATGAGCTTGCCTGGCTCGTCCATCGGGTGCGCCTTGCCGGCAAAGATGATTTGCACGGGGCGCTGGACATTGTTGACAATGCGCAGCAGGCGTTCCGGGTCGCGCATGACGAGCGAGCCGCGCTTGTAGGTGGCGAACCGCCGCGCAAACCCGATGGTCAGCGCGTACGGGTCGAGCAGGACCCCCGCAGCCACAATCTGCACCGGATGATGGCTGGTGCTCAGCCACTGGGCGCGCGCGCGTTCGCGGGCGAAGGCGACGAGTTTGCGTTTCAGATGCCTTCTCACCATCCAGAGCTCTTCGTCCGGCACGGCGAAGATGGACTGCCACAACGACGGGTCGTCCAGCTCTTCCATCCAGTTCGCGCCAAGATAGCGGTCGTAGAGCAGTTTCAGGCGGCGGGCGAGCCAGGTGCCGGTGTGCACGCCGTTGGTGATGGAACTGATGGGCACGCGCTCGACGGGCGCCTCGGGGAACAGGAACTGCCACATTTTGCGGCTGACCTGCCCGTGCAGTTCGCTCACGCCGTTGCGCTTGTGCGCCAGGCGAATGGCGAGGATGGACATGCTGAAGGTCTGCCCCCAGGGCTGCTGGTTGCGGGCGAGGTCGAGGAACCGCTCCCGGTCGAGGCCGAGCTGTCCCCAGTAACCGCTGAAGTAGCGATCCATCAGCCAGTCGGGAAACTCCTCGTTCCCGGCGGGGACGGGCGTGTGGGTGGTGAACACGGTCGTCGCGCGCACCTCGGCGAGGGCCGAGTCGAAATCCTTCCCCCCCGCCATCAGTTCACGGATGCGCTCCAGCCCCAGGAAGGCCGAGTGGCCCTCGTTCATGTGCCACACCTGCGGCTGAAGGTTTAGCGCCCGGAGCGCGCGCACACCGCCAATCCCCAGGACAATTTCCTGGGAGATGCGCGTGTCGAGGTCGCCGCCGTAGACGCGGGCAGTGAGGTCGCGGTCGTTGGGCGCGTTTTCGGAGAGGTCGCTGTCGAGCAGGACGAGCGAGATGCGGCCAACCTGGATTTTCCAGAGCCGCGCGTGAAGCGCCCGGCCCGGCAGGTCCACCTTGACGAGGAGCGGCTTTCCGTTCGCGTCGAGCAGCGGGAGGACGGGCACGTCGTCAAATGAATAGCGGCGGTAGCCCGCCTCCTGCCAGCCATCTTCGGTGATGTGTTGCGAGAAATAGCCCTGGTTGTAGAGGAAGCCCACGCCCACAAACGGCAGTCCGAGGTCGGAGGCTTCCTTGGCGTGATCGCCGGAGAGCACGCCGAGGCCGCCGGCGTAAGTGGGGAAGGACTCGTGCAGGCCAAACTCGGTGGAGAAGTAAGCGATCAGGTGATGGTCGCCGCCGGGGTAGGCGCGGGAATACCAGGTGCTGGCTGGACGCATATAGGCGTCGAACGCGGCCAGCGTGCGGTCGTAGATTTCGAGCGAGCGCTTGCTGTGAATGGCTGCATTGAGCGCCTTGCGTTTGACGTTGCGCAGGAACTTGACCGGGTTGTGGTAACACTCGTCCCACAATTGCTCGTCAATCGCCTTGAAAAGTTCCTGCGCTTCGGGATGCCACGACCACCACAGGTTGAAGGCGAGTTCGCTCAGGCGGCTGATGCGGCGAGGCAGGGCCACGCCCGCCAGCGCGCCGGGCGGGTCGCCGACAGTCTCTTGAATAGGGATCACAAAAATCTCCTCAATAAGGGATTGGGCTAAAGCGGAGAGAATATACCACAGGTGGGGAGATTCTAGCCACGAATTGCACGAATTGACGAATGTTTTAATTGGGTTAGCCGCCAGTAGTGGGCGAGGCGGAAAAAAAGTCAGGGGCTTGGCGTGGGAGCGGTTTACAACCGCGACAGTCGCGGTCGAAGCGCTTCGCGGCCGTAAGGGGGCTACCAGCCGCTCCCGCAGACAAGGTTGGCGTGCACACGACACAGGCGCCTTGCGTGTGCCTTCCTGGATTCGGGTCTATAATCCGCCACATGCCGCCCCGCGTCCAACTCTTCATTACTTGCATTATTGACTCCCTGTTCCCCCACGTGGGCGAGGCGGCGGTGGAGGTGCTGGAACGCCTCGGGGTGGTCGTGGAATTCCCTGAGGCTCAGACGTGCTGCGGCCAGCCTGGGTACAACGCCGGCTTCAGGGCCGATGCGCGCGAGCTGGCGCTGAATTTCATGGCCGTCTTCGAGCGGTCGGATGCGCCCATCGTCACCCCCTCCGGCTCCTGCGCGGCGATGATCATTCACGGCTACCCCGATTTACTCGCAGAGGCTCACGACCCCGCCAACCTCGCCCGCGCAAAAGCCCTGGCCGCCCGCACCTACGAGTTCTCGCAATTCCTCGTGGATGTGCTCAAGGTCGAAGACGCGGGCGCGCGGGCCAACGGGTCGCTCACCTATCATCCCTCCTGCCACCTGCTGCGCGGCCTCGGCGTGAAGGACGCCCCCCTGAAATTGCTCAGCCACGTGCGCGGCGCGGAAATCGTCCCCCTCCCCAACGCAGAAGAGTGCTGCGGCTTCGGCGGGCTGTTTGCGATCAAGCACGGCGACATCTCCGGCGCGATCCTGGATAAGAAACTGGAGAACATCCGCGCCAGCCAGGCGGCGACGGTTGTGGGCTGCGACATGAGCTGCCTGATGCACATCCAGGGTGCGCTTTCGCGGGATGGCTCGCGGACGAAGTGTGTGCATCTGGCGGAGGTGTTGAGGGGCGTGGGGCGTGGAACGTGAAGCGTGGAGCGTGGAGCGAGGGGCGGGGAGCGTGGAACGAGCGGATTGCCTGTCGGACTGTCCCCGTTTTCCTGCGTTAAGTAGAGACGCCCATCGGGGCGTCTCCTGGAGACGTTCCACCGAAGCGTCTCTACTTTCCGTGCACCTCAGTTGCCAACCCCGTTTGCGTATACTGATATTTCAACTATACTTCCTCTGGTTCCCCCGCTCGCCCTGCTCATACTCGGAGGTATACAACCGATGCAACCCATCCTCTTCTACCTCGGCCCGTTCCCCATTTACGCGCACGGGTTTTTCCTGCTGCTCGGCCTGCTCGTCGGCCTGGCCGTGCTCATCTACGAGGCGCGGCGGCGGCGCTGGCCCAAAGAAGAAGTGATCCCCATCACGCTCGCGGCGTTCGTGGGCGGCATGATCGGGGCGCGGCTCTCTATCCTGTTTTTCAATGGCTGGGAGACGGCGCCGGTCGTGCTGAATTTTTATGCGCTATTTGACCCGCGCATCGGCCCCGGCTCGATTCTCGGCGGGGTGGCGGGCGCGTACATCGGCGGCTACATCGCGAGCAAGGCCCTCGGCAAGGCGGGGTGCGCGTGCGATGCGTTTGCTCCGGCGATGGCGCTGGCGACGGCGGTCGGACGCATTGGCGATTACCTGGCCGCCGAAGACGGGTTGGGCAAGGCCACCACGCTCCCCTGGGGCGTCCCCGTCCCCGGCATGGATTACCTCGTCCATCCCACGCCGCTCTACGATGCCGGGTTCAACCTGCTCTGGTTTGCCGTGCTCCTGCTCCTGCGTGACCACCCGAAGATGCAGGACGGCAACCTGCTCAAGTTCGGGCTGGCGGGCTACGCCGTCTTCCGCTTCTTCGTCGAGTTCGTCCGCAACAATCGCGTGATTGCGCTGGGGCTGACAGGGCAGCAGTTCTTCTGTATCGGGTTGCTCCTCGTGCTGGCGGTGTATTACGGGAGGCGGTGGCAGG
>DAOTXG010000648.1:0-4313 GCA_034435515.1 Anaerolineales bacterium | reverse complement strand
GGATTTACGGCTCTTCCGGGTTTTACAGGAACGGGACACGGATAAACACGGACGCACACGGATTTGGGGATTTATCCGTGTGTATCCGCGCCAATCCGTGTCCCATGTCCCGCCCAGGCCGGGGGAACCGGATTTGCTATAATCCCTCCCGTGCCCACCCGCGACCGCACCTACCGCACCGAAGCCGTCGTCCTCCGGCGCAAAGACATGGGCGAGACCGACCGCGTGCTCACTCTCTTCACGCCGGAGCGGGGCAAGGTGCGCGTCATCGCCAAGGGCATCCGCAAGCCGGCTTCGCGCAAGGCGGGGCACCTGGAGTTGTTCACGCGCGTTAGACTCCTGCTCGCCAGAGGGCGCGACCTCGACCTCGTCACGCAGGCCGAGACCATGCGGGCTTATCGCCCGCTGCGCGAAGATCTGCTGCGCGGCGCGTACGCGAGTTATGCGGTGGAACTGCTCGACAAGTTCACGCCCGACGAGCAGGAGAACCGCGAGATGTACGACCTGTTGTGCCACGCGCTTGACTGGTTGTGCGATTCGCCCGACCTGGCGCTGACGGCGCGTTATTACGAGCTGCAGCTGCTCGGCCTGGCGGGGTACCAGCCGGAACTGTTCCGGTGCGTGATCGGCGGCGAGAAGATCGTGGCCGAAGACCAGTATTTTTCGTTCGAGGGCGGCGGCGCGGCCTGCGCCCGCTGCGGCGCGGCGCGGCCAGGCCCCGACGTGGCGGCGATTTCGATGAACGCGCTCAAACACCTGCGCTACTTCCAGTCGAATCCCTACGCCAAAGCCATTGCGCTCAAAATGCGCCCCGGCGTCCACGCCGAGCTGGAGCGCCTGATGACGCGCCACATCACGCACCTCCTGGAGCGGCGGTTGAAGTCGGTCGAGTTCCTCCGGCTCATTCAGCGGGAGAGCGTCGCATGATTACCGACGGGCATCTGGACGAACTCAAGGAAATCTTCGTCAAGCACGGCGTCGTGCTGGCCTACCTGTTCGGCTCGCAGGCCGAGGGCGGAGTCATGCCTTTAAGCGATATTGACCTGGCCGTTCTCTTTCCCTATTCAGTTATGCGCCCGGAACGTTTCGACCGGCAACTCAGGTTAATCAGCGATTGCGGGCGTCTCTTCCGGCGTGATGATGTAGATGTCGTCGTGCTCAACGACGCGCCGCCTCTGCTGACTTTTGAGGTCGTGCGCCATGGCAAAATGCTGTATGAAGACCCGGCGATGCACCCGGCAGTGGATTTCGCTGTGTACGCCATCAGCCGTCATGCCGATACGCGACCATTCCGCCATCTTCAAAACCAATATCTGTTCGCGCGAATTCGTCAGCGGCAAGTCCATCACGCTCTCCCAGTCTAGGAGGAATGATGCTTAAGGTAGACATCCTTTTAGAGTTGCTGCGGTCATTGGATGCGCATGTGAACACGTTGGAGAAATTACGCCCTGCTTCGATGGAGGTGTGGAAGGAGGACATAGAAAATTATTGGGCAGTCTTACATGGGCTGCAGCTTGCAATTCAGCACGTGATTGACATCAGTGCGCACATCCTGGCTGGGCAGAACTTGTCTTCCCCGGCAGATTATCGCGAGGCTTTGAGTGAACTGGGGCGCCATAAAATTATCCCGGTCACGTTTGCCGAAAAAATCGAGGGCATGGCGGGTCTTCGCAATATCCTTGTGCACCGTTACCTAGGTGTTGATCCTCAAAAGGTTTTCAAAGCTGTTGATTCTGATCTGGATGATTTTCGGACGTTTATTGCCTACATTGAAGGCTACCTCCGCCGCGAGGGTCATCTGCCTTCTGAGGAGCAGGGAACGTGACGACGCCGGTCGGCCTGAAACCCCGCGATTGGACCGTTGACCGCCCGCGCCTGGCTGCTTTCCTGCGCGAGCGCGTCGCGTATCCGCGCCTCTTCGCCACGCTCAGCGGCGCGGACTTGTACGGCTTTCCCAGCGACGACGGGGATTACGATTTGCGGGCCGCCCACGTGCTCCCGATCAATCGGCTGGTGGTTGCCATGCTCAACGAGGGCGGCATGGACCGGCTCCCCGACCTGACGCTGGAAATCGCCGAGGCGCGCCCCGAACCCGAAGTGGATTTTGTTTCTCACGACCTCGGCAAATTCCTGCGGTTGGCGCTCAAGGGCAACGGCTACGTGCTTGAGCAACTGCTGTCGCCGCTTATCGTTGAGACGACGGAATGGCACGCCGAGTTGAAAGCCATTGCTCCCGGCCTGATGACGCGGCGGTTATACTATCACTACCGGGGCTTCTTCACTCACCAGGAGAAGATTTATCACAACGTCGGCAGCAAAAAGGTGAAGGGCCTGCTCTACCAATATCGAGTCGCCCTCACCGGCATCCATGCGCTCACCACGGGTGAAATTGAAGCGAACCTCCTGCGCCTGAACGAGCATTTCCGGCTGTCGGGCATCGCGGAATTGGCGGCGATGAAAGTCGGGGGCGAGGCGATGTTCCTGACCGACGACGCGCCTTACGTCGCCGAAATCGAAACGCTGGAGCCGAGGCTGAATGCCGCCTTTGAACAGAGCCGCTTGCCCGAACAGGCGCCCGCCGAGACGCGCCGGGCTGTAGAAGATTTCCTCCTGCGCTGTCGCCGGGCTTTCGATGCTCAAGCCTAATGCTCTCAGCTCCTTGAGTTCCTTCAGTTCCCACAATCCCCTCATCCGCGTCCCCCTCAAAAATTCTTCGTGTCCCTTCGTGTGACTTCGTGGATTCTTAAGGAAACGCATGACTAACCCTCCCACCTTCCAGTCCCTCCTCCTCGCCCTCGAAAAATTCTGGGCCGAGCACGGCTGCGTCATCTGGCAGCCCTACTACCAGCAGGTCGGCGCGGGCACGTACAACCCCGCCACCTTCCTGCGCGTCCTCGGCCCGGAGCCGTGGAACGTCGCCTACGTCGAGCCTTCCATCCGCCCGGACGACGGGCGCTACGGCGAGAACCCCAACCGTTTCCAGCAGCACTATCAATACCAGGTCATCCTCAAGCCCGACCCCGGCAACCCGCAGGAACTCTACCTGCAGTCGCTGGAGGCTATCGGCCTCAACCTGCGCGAGCACGACATCCGGTTTGTCGAGGACAACTGGGAGTCGCCCGCGCTCGGCGCGTGGGGCCTCGGCTGGGAGGTGTGGGTAGACGGGCAGGAAATCACGCAGTTCACCTATTTCCAGCAGGCGGGCGGCATCCTGTGCGATCCGGTCTCCGTCGAGCTGACCTACGGCCTCGAGCGCATCCTCATCGCGCTGCGCAACGCCTCGGCCATCTGGGATGAGCCGTGGCGCGACGGCGTCACCTACGGCGAGCTCCTCCGGCAGGGCGAATTCGAGCACAGCCAGTATTATTTTGAAATCGCGGACGTGGAGCGCGTGCGGCAGATGTTCGCGCTCTACGAGGCCGAGTGCAAAGCCGCGCTCGACGCGGGCCTCGTGCTCCCGGCCTACGACTACGTCCTCAAACTCTCGCACACCTTCAACATCCTGGATACGCGCGGCGCGATTGGCGTCACCGAGCGGGCGGCCGCCTTCGGCAAGATGCGCGGCCTGGCGCGGAAGGTGGCGGAGGCGTATCTGGAGCAGAGGCACCGATTGGAATACCCGCTGCTGAAAGATCAGAAGTTGGAAGTTGGAGGTTTGAAGCGGGAGTCTCCAACCTCTAGCCTCCGACTTCCAATCTCTGGCCCGTCCACATTGCTTTTGGAGATAGGGACGGAGGAACTTCCCGCCGCCGACGTGGATTCTGCTCTGGCCCAACTGCGCGAACTTGCCCCGCGGATGTTGGACGAGGCCCGCGTGGCGCACGGGGAAGTCGCCGTCCTCGGCACGCCGCGCCGGCTCGTGATTTTAGCGAAAGACGTGGCCTCACGCCAGGCGGATAGCGAAACCGTGGTGAAAGGCCCGCCCGCCGCGCGCGCCTTCGATTCGCTGGGCCAGCCTACACCCGCCGCCGAGGGTTTCGCGAGAAGCAAAGGCGTGCCTGTCTCTGCCCTCGAAAAACGCGCCCTGGACGGCGGCGAGTACGTCGTCGCCATCGTCCGCGAAACGGGCAGGCCGACGCTGGAAGTGTTGAGCGCGCTCCTGCCCCGGATGATCGCGGCGCTCAAGTTCGACAAGGCGATGCGCTGGCGCGCGAATGACCCGACCCTGTTCTCGCGCCCCATCCGCTGGCTCGTCGCCCTGCTGGGGGAGGCGGTGATCCCCTTCGAGTATGCGGGCGTGCGGAGCGGCAAGACGACGCGCGGCCTGCGCCCCTTCGGCTCGCCGGAGATCGCCGTCCCCGGCGCGGACGAAT
>DAOTXG010000647.1:0-6922 GCA_034435515.1 Anaerolineales bacterium | reverse complement strand
CCGATGTGGCTGCACGCCCATTTTGCCGTGGCGCGCGGGGGACCTGAGCTCCCCGGCCAGTTAACCCCCGAAACTCTGATGGATCCCACGCCTTACTTGAAACTGGACATCGCGCGCGCGGCGGAGGACGCTAATTCACAGCCGCTGCGCTGCGAAAAATAGGATCAATATAGAATATAGAATTGCCCTGCAACATCTACGCCGTCTGCGTAGATTCGTGGGACAATCTGCCAGATTGTCCCAAGCGGGACAAGCCAGCGGCTTGTCCTACGTTTGGTTGCGGCGGGAAGCCGCGCTATGATTCAAGTTGAGCATCTGACGAAAGAATACAAACGGCTGGTGCGCCGGGATGGTTTTCTCGGCAGCCTGCGCACCCTGTTCAGCGCCAAATACGAGACGATCCGGGCGGTGGATGATATTTCTTTCCGGATTGACGAGGGGGAGTTGGTCGGCTACATCGGGCCGAACGGGGCGGGCAAGTCCACCTCCATCAAAATGCTGTGCGGCATCCTCGTCCCGACGAGCGGCCGCATTACCGTGAACGGCCTCGTCCCACACAAGCAGCGGCAGAACAACGCGCGGCAGATCGGCGCGGTGTTCGGCCAGAAGACCCAGTTGTGGTGGGATGTGCCGGTCATCGAGAGCCTGCGTTTGCTCCGCGATATTTACAACGTCCCCGAGGCCCAGTTCAGACACAACCTGAGCCTGTTCGCCGACCTGCTCGACCTCCACGAGTTCCAGAACACGCCCGTTCGCCAGCTGAGCCTCGGGCAGCGGATGCGGGCCGACATGGCTGCGGCGCTGCTGCACAACCCGCGCCTGCTGTTCCTGGACGAGCCCATGATCGGCGTGGACGTCGTCGCCAAAGAGCGGCTGCGGACGTTCATCAAAGAGATCAACCGCGATCAAAAAGTGACCGTCCTCTTCACCACCCACGACATGGTGGACATCGAGAAGCTCTGTTCGCGCATCATGATTATTGATCACGGACGCGTCGTCTACGACGGCAGCCTGGAGCAAATTCGCGCTCAATACGGCGCGCAGCGCACGCTCGTGGTCGAGTTTGAAGAAGAGACCCCGGATTTCGCAGCGCCGAATGCGGCGTTGGTGAAAAGCGAAGGCCGGAAAAAGTGGTTCGCCTTCAACCGGTTTGAGACCTCGCCCTCCGTGCTCATCCCCTATATCAGCGCCCGGTATCCCATCCTGGACCTGGCGGTGGAGGAGCCGGAGATCGAGGAAATCGTCCGGACGATTTATCAGAGCCCGGTTCCCCCCAAAGGAGTGGAAGCGTGAAAATCTTCTGGGCCTTCGCGCGGCAATCCTTTCACTCGACCGCCATTCACCACTTTGACTTCTGGGTGCGGGTTGCCTCCTTTCCTGTCTGGATGTACAGCATCCGTTGGGTGTGGATGACCCTCTACACCCAGCGCCCCGGAGCTTTTGGCGTCACTCTGGAGCAGATGGTGACTTACGGCGTCCTGGGGATCGCTGTCCAGAGTATTTATTTTACCGGGCCGCAGTATTACATGGCGCGGCAGGTGAGAACCGGCGCGATTGACGCCGACCTGATGAAACCCCTCGATTTTCACCTGCACATGCTGGCGCGCAGCGCCGGGAATATGCTTTTTCATCTCATCGCCCTGGTCTTTCCGGCCATGCTGATGGGGTTTTTCCTTTTCAATCTGCAGCCTCCCGCAAACGTCGTGACCAGTTTTCTGTTCACGGTCGCCCTCCTGCTTGGCTTCCTGGTGAATTTTCATCTCGAATTTTTGCTGGGTTCGCTTGCACTCGTCACTTTGGAAATCCACAGTATTGACTGGGCCTTTAATGCCTTGAGCCGATTCTTCGCAGGCCAGTGGGTGCCTCTATGGCTGTTTCCGGGGATCGTTGGAGGGTTGGCCCAGGCGCTCCCGTTCAAGTGCATTTTTGATATTCCCCTGTCCATCTACACGGGCAAGATTACCGGCAGCGCCGTTGTCCAGGTGATTGGTTTTCAATTGATTTGGCTGGTCGTGCTCCTGGCGGCCAGCCGTTGGGCCTGGCGCCGGATTCACACGCGCCTCGTCGTGCAAGGCGGATAAGCGAGCGGGGCGCAATGAGTTCGCTGCAGTTGTACTTCAGGTTGATTGGCCTCTCTATGGCCTCGCGCATGCAATACCGAGTCGATTTCATCGCCGGCGCGCTGGGCGTGATCGTCTGGAATACTTCCAGCCTGGGACTGATGGGCATTCTCATCCACAGTTTCGCGCAACTCCATGGCTGGACATTCTGGGAATTGGTCTTCCTGTACTGCCTGTGGATTCTGGGACACAGCCTCTACAGTTTGTTTTTCGCGCACATCGATCAGATGGAAGATTACCTGATCGAGGGAGCCTTCGACCAGTTCCTACTTCGGCCTGCCAGCCCGCTGATCCAGTTCTTTGGCCGTGAAATCCACTCTATGGGGCTGGCCGATGTACTGATTGGCATCACCGGAATCAGCTTAGCCTGTACAAGGCTCGGCCTGCAATGGGGTAGCCTGAAATGGACCTTTTTTATCCTGGCAATCCTGTCCGGAGCCATCATCGAATTGGCTCTAAATTTGCTCATTGCCTGTACCGCGTTCTGGACTGGGCGTTCCCGCGGAGGATTTATCGTGATGTCGCAGTTCAAGGGCGTGGTACAGCAGTATCCGGTGGATATTTTCGGAGGCGCATTTCGCCTGGTCGTGACCGGATTAATCCCGGTGGCGTTTATGAATTACTATCCCGCGCTGATTCTGCTAGATAAAATGGAGCGCCAGGGTGCGTGGGGGTGGCTCGGTTATATGTCGCCCGTCGTCGCGCTCGTGCTGGTCGGGCTGGCCTCCGTCGTCTGGCGCTTAGCCCTCGGGCGGTACGCCAGTTCCGGCAGTTGAAAAGTTGAGGTAGCGCGCCAGTGAAAATCTTTTGGTCGTTTGCCCGGCAGGCTTTTCACAATACGGTCGTCTACCGGGTAGAGTTCTGGATGCGGCTCGTCTCGGTTTTGCTGACGATGTACAGCATTCACTGGGTCTGGCGCATCCTCTACACCCAACGGCCTGGCGCGTTTGGCGTGAGCCTCGAGCAGATGGTGACCTACGGCGTGCTGGGCATGGCCCTCGAGACCTTCCTCGACGTGGGGCCGGAATGGTACATGGCGATGCAGGTGAGGACCGGGGCGATTGACACCGACCTGATGAAGCCGCTGGACTTTCACGTGCACATGCTGGCGATGAGCACGGGCGAAATGTTGTTCAACCTTGCCGTCGTGGCTGTCCCGACGCTGGCGGCCGGGTACTACCTTTTTGGCTTGCGGCTGCCCCCAGACGCGGGGGCGGCCCTCCTGTTCGGGGTCAGCCTGGGCCTGGGCTACCTGACGCTTTTTCACCTCAGTTTTTTACTCGGCTCGCTGGTCCTGGTTACGCTCGATATTCGCAGCATCAGTTGGGCTTATTACTCGCTCGTCACATTTTTGTCAGGACAGATGGTGCCGCTGTGGCTGTTTCCAGGGGTTCTGCGCGCCTTCGCCGAGGCCCTGCCGTTCAAGAGCATCTACTATATTCCGATGTCCATCTACATCGGGACCTTCACGGGAGAAGCGGCCCTCCAGGCGCTCGGGTTTCAGGCAGGTTGGGCGCTGGCGCTCCTGCTCGTCTCGCGTTGGGCCTGGAGCCGGGTTCACGCCCGGCTCATCGTACAGGGAGGATAATGGAAGCGTTGCGACTGTATTTCAAGCTGATTCGCATTTCGATGCAGTCCCGGATGCAATACCGGGCCGATTTCCTCACGGGTGTGATCGGGGTGATCGTCATGAACGTGGTCAATCTGGGTCTGATCAGCATCCTCGTCACCCGGTTCGCCCACCTGAACGGCTGGACGATCTGGGAAATGGTCTTTCTCTATTGCCTGTGGATCCTGGGGCACAGCGTTTTCAGTTTCTTCTTCTGGCACATCCGGACGCTGGAGGATTTTCTCGTCCAGGGAACCTTTGACCAGTTCCTCACCCGGCCGGTCAGTCCATTCATCCTGTTCCTGGGGCGAGAGGTCCAATATCTGGGAGTGGCCGATCTCCTGATTGGGGTGTCGGGGATCAGCCTGGCTTACACGAATCTCGGCCTGCGCTGGGATGCGGCGCAGTGGCTCTTTTTCGGGCTGGCGGTCGTCTCCGGGACTTTGATTGAAACGGCCCTCTCCTTGCTCATCGCCTGCCTGGCGTTCTGGACCGGCCGGTCTCGCCGCGCGAACTCCCTGTTGATGCAGATCAGCGTGATGATCCAGTATTACCCGGTGGACATTTTTGGCTACTGGTTCCGCGTGATCGTCACCGGTTTTGTGCCGGTGGCGTTTATGAACTATTATCCATCGCTGATGCTGCTAGGCAAGACGAACCCGCACAGCAATTGGTGGCAGTTGAATTACCTGTCGCCTGCCGTCGCGCTGCTGCTGGTCGGTGTAGCCGCCGGCGTCTGGCGGCTGGCCCTCCGGCAGTACACCAGTTCCGGGAGTTGAGATGCGAATTTTTGATTGCTGATGGTTGATTGCTGGTTGAGCCACCCCCAATCAGCAATCAACGATCAGCAATCAGCAATGGACACTACTCATGCCTGATCTCTGGACAGTCTCCGAAGACGCCTTCGACTCCCACAAGCAGCACCACAAAGAGACCGCCTTTACCCTCGGCAACGGCTATCTTTCGACGCGCGGCGCGTTCGAGGAGGGCTATCCGGGCGACCGGCGGGCTACTTTTATTCACGGCGTTTTTGACGCCGCGCCGATTGTGTTCACCGAGTTGGCGAACGCGCCGGACTGGCTGCCTTTCACGCTTCACCTGAATGGCGAACGCTTCTCGCTGGACGCTGGCGTGGTCGAGTCTTTCGCCCGGACATTGGATTTGCGCACGGGTATGCTGACCCGCCTGGTGCGCTGGCGTTCGCCCTCCGGCCTGGCCGCGACGATTACTTTTGAGCGTTTTGCCTCGCTGGCCGACCCGCACCTGCTGTTTATCCGCTGCAAAGTCAAGCCGGAGTTCGAGGGCTTCGTCGAGTTCCGCGCCTCGCTCAACGGCAACGCCGACAACGAGGGCCTGGCCCACTGGCATTGGGTAGGGCAGGGAGTGGAGGCCCGCCCGGCTGCGCGCTCGGCGACGGGTTATCTCCACTGCCGCACGCGCCACTCGAAGATCGGCTGGGCCGGGGCGCTGCGGCTGGCTGGCGTGGCGGGCCGCCGCCTCTCTAGCGCCTGGTGGGATGCGGACAACACGCCGACCTTCACGCTCAAGATGAAAGCCGTTCCGGGCCGTGAAATAATCGTAGACAAGTATGTGGCGGTCTTCACCTCGCGCGATCTACCCGAAGAGCAGATCGTCCGCGCGGCGATGGACCGCGTGAACAGCGTAGTGGACTGGCCGGCTGCCCGCGCCGCCAACGCCGAGGCGTGGGCCAAAGAGTGGGAACGCGCCGACGTCATGATCGAGGGCGACGACGAAGCGCAGCTCGCCCTCCGCTTCAACCTGTTCCAGATGCTCATCGCCGCGCCGCGCGCCGACGACCGGGTGAACATCGGGGCCAAGACGCTCTCCGGGTTTGGCTATCGCGGCCACGCCTTCTGGGACACCGAAATTTTCATGCTCCCACTGTTCACCTACACCGCGCCGCACATCGCCCGGAACCTGCTGAACTACCGCTGCCGCAGCCTGCCCGGCGCGCGAGCCAAAGCCAGCGCGAACGGCTTCGAGGGCGCACAGTTCCCGTGGGAGAGCGCGGACACTGGCGAGGAGGTCACGCCCACCTGGGTCCCGCACTTCGCCGACCGGACCAAACTCGTCCGCATCTGGACGGGCGACATCGAGATACACATCTCCGCCGACATCGCCTACGCCGCGTACCAGTATTGGCGGGCGACCGGCGACGACGAGTGGCTCGTCGAGAAGGGCGCGGAGCTGATTTTAGACACGGCTAAGTTCTGGGGTTCGCGCGCGGAATGGGACGCCGCCGCCAACCGCTACGAATACAACGACGTGATCGGCCCGGACGAGTACCACGAGCACGTAGACAACAACGCCTACACCAACCGCCTGGCGCAATGGAATTTGCTGACGGCGCTGGAGATAGTGGACTGGCTGAAAGCGCGCGCGCCGGTCGCGAAGCAGGCCCGCCAGTTGATGGAGCGCCTGGATTTGAGCGAAGGGCGGCTGGCGAAGTGGCGGGACGTGATCGAGAAGATTTATCTGCCGGTCGGGCCGTCCGGCCTGATCGAGCAGTTCGAGGGCTATTTCCAGCGCAAGGACGTTGATCTCCAGGCGCTGGAGCCGCGCGCCAAGTCGGCGCAGGAGATTTTCGGCATCGAGGGCTGCAACGAGACGCAGATCCTCAAGCAGCCCGACGTGCTGATGTTGCAATATCTTCTGCGCGACCAGTACAGCGACGAGCAGATACGCATCAACTACGATTACTACAACCCGCGCACCGACCACACCTACGGCTCGTCGCTTGGCCCGTCCATTCAGGCGATTGTGGCCTGCATGATGGGCTATCCCGACGACGCCTACGAGCACTTCATCCGCGCCGTCCGCGCCGATCTGCGGGACGTGCGGGGCAACGCCGGCGACGGCATCCACGCGGCTTCGGCAGGAGGCACGTGGCAGTCTGTCGTCTTTGGCTTCGGCGGCTTGCGCGTCACGCCGCAGGGTTGGACGACCAATCCCCGTCTGCCCAAACACTGGAAGCGGCTGGCGTTCAAGTTTTTTCATCGGGGAAAGATGCAGGAGGTGGACTTGCAATAGTCCTGGAGAACACCCCGTGGTGGGGCGCTATTCACGTCGCAATTGCCGCCGGGTTTGTGTTGTGCGTGCTAGGCGGCCTGTTGATTTTGATCGGCGGGGGGATGGCGACCCGGCATTGGCTCAAGGCGTTGTGCTGGGGCGC
>DAOTXG010000646.1:0-6377 GCA_034435515.1 Anaerolineales bacterium | reverse complement strand
GAGACGTTGATCCAGTACGTCTTCGCAAACTCCAGCGTCGTCAGGTCGTTCACCCAGTCCGGGACTGTCACATCGTAGACCTTCCACGGGTCTTGTGCATCCGTCAGCACTGTGCCATACACCGTCGTGTAATAGCCGGAGACGGAGATCAACGCTTCGGTAACTGGCTTCGTACCCTGCACCGGATAAGTGAGTTGGTTCCAGCCTGGCCCAGACAAGGGTACGGGGAAGCTGGACAGGAGCGCGTACAGGCCCGCGCCTTGCGTGGCCGCGATGGCATTGCCGTGCGCGCGGTCTACCTGCGTGGGCAGGGCCAGCCAACTTGTTCCATTGTAGTAGTAGACGCGCAGGAAGTCCTCCTCGCCCGGCGGCACGTCGCTGGCGTAGTAACTGAAGTTGAGCGACGACCCGGTGAAGTCGGGCGCCCCCGCCGATTTGAGCAGGCGGTAGCCTTTGCCTACCACGGTCGCCCAGGCGGGCGGGCTGGGCAGGCGCGTCACCGACTGGAGGGCGTAGAATTCGCCCAGCGCAAAGTCCAGATCGCCGTAGAGCGTCACCTGCCCGTCGGGCGAGGTGGTGGGCGCGCCGCCCTGGCGCCGGGAGCGTTTGGGCGGGGCCGGGTTGCCGCCCAGCGAGTAGTCGGCGACCACTTCGCGGCGCGGCGCGGCTTCGGCGACCCACACCACGACCGAACCCGCCAGCGCCGGCTGAGTCAGTTGAAACGTTCCTGAGTAACCGACCAAAGTGACCGGGCCGGACCTGGAGATGAGCGGAAGATAGAGGGTGTTAGTGAAGGCAGCGGCCCCGGTCAGGTTTTCGGGGAGACGTAGGGGCAGGGCTTGCCCCTGCCCCTGCGTCAGGGTGATGATCGTCGAGGCCGGGCCATCCACCGGATATAGCCGGGCTTGCAAAATGACGCCAGCGGGAACGTTAGCGACGGACAGACTGATCGTGCGCGAGGTGACGGGGGTGAGGGTCACTTCCGGATGCCAGCCGGGGCGCGCGCTGAGGGCCAGCTCGGTGTCACCCGCCGTCACAGTTTCGCACCCCAGCCGCTCGGCGGCCAGGTCGTACAGGCACAGCCGGTCGCCGGGGCTGGCCCCGCGCGCGACGATTTCGTCCTGCGTGGCGCGGCCCAGGTCCACCAAGCGCTCGTCCTGAAAGAGGATGGCGCGGACGTCCGGGCCGGGCGTCACCCGCGCGCCGCTTTGCGTCAGATGGAAAATCGGCGCGTTCAACGTCGTGGCGGGCGTCAGTGGATTGACGATCTCCACCTGCGTCACGTCGAGCGGCAGGCCGTTCGGCCCGGGGTTGACGAGGGCCAGCAGAGGATAAAAGCGGGTGAGGGTCGCCCACTCGGGGCGGCCGCTCGTCCGCGCGGCCAACGTGTTGTCGCAACCCGGCGACCACTCGCTGGCGTGCTTGAACTCGCTGTAGTCGGCGCGATAAGGGTCGGCCATGGCCGTGCCGGTGCAGGTGTCCAGCGCGATGAGCCGGCCGGAGGCGTCCAGGCCGAGATAGGCATCGTCGAGGAAGAAGAGATAGTGCGCCAGTTCGTGGGCCAGCGTGCGCGGCCAGTCTTCGCCCACCGTGCCGCCCGCGTCGCCGAAGCGGTTCCACACGGCGGGCATGTTCACCTGGCCGGGCGCATAGTCGAGCGTGTTCGTGACGCCGTTGACCACGTTGGTCTCCGAGATGGGCTGGGACACGCTGCCGCCGATGACGGCGTTGGGCCGGAAGCTGTTGGTGGCGTAGATACGGACGTGAGCCTCCGTCCACTGTTCTTTGGCCTGATAGAGGGTGATGCGGCCCAGCGCGGCCTGCCCGTTCGTCCAGTCAAATAACAACTCCGAGGCGCGGCGGAGGTCCGCTTGCAGTTGGGTCAGGAACAGCGGATCGTTGCGGGCATCCCACTCCAGCGAGACCTTCAAGTCGAACAGGATGAACCGGTTGGCCGCTGAGACCGCAAGCGTCTGCACGCCGGGCGTGGTGACGGTGAAGGCCTCCAGGCCGGTGAGCGTGGGCGCGGCGCTGGTGTAATACAGGGTGTACGCGCCTGTGGACGTGATGGGCCAGAGCGCCACTAGCCGGTCGCCGAGGTTGATCTGCCCGCGCCCTTGCAGGTAGCCCTGCCCGTCGGTGCGGAAGGCCACACCCGCGCTGTCAGCGATGGTCTGGGCGCCTAAGGATTGATTAGCCGGCAAACGATACACCAGGGCGGCGACAACGGGTAGCGTGTCACTGATGACGCGCACCTGCGTGCCACGCACCCGGAACGGAAACGTCTGCGCGAGATGTTTGCCGTACTGAAACGGCATGGGCGCGGTGTTGGTGTAATTCGCTCCGGACGGACTGAGCGAGGGGAAGGCTTCGAGGCGGAACGCCATATTGTCGGTCTGCCCAAAGAAGCCGCTGCTGTTCACATCCCAGGTATACGTATACGCCTGGCCGGTGGGGGATGTGCTGAGATCCGTGGTGAGCGTGCCGCTGGCCGCCACGGCCGGATACCATTGCCCGCCGCCATTGAGTGAGTAATAGGCTTGCACCCGCCGCGCTGGAAGGTAGTTAACATCGCGCAAGGTATAGCCGATAGCAATGTTGCCCGCTTGCACTTGCGGCAGAGAATTGAAATCGGCGTTGCGTCCGGGGCGCAAGGGGTTCACCGCCGGAATGCCTATCGCACGGGTGTTGGCATACACGTAAACCTTGCCATACACCGAAAAGCCGGCGAGGTCGAGATCGCCGTCGTTATCCACATCGCCCCAGGCCACGAGTTTGGCATGGTCTGATTCCTGCGAGAGCCACGCCGCGCGATTGGTTAATGTTCCGTTTTCGTTGCGATAAATCGCCGCGCTATCTTCGACGGCGCCGCCCACCGCTAAATCCAGATCGCCGTCGTGGTCGAAATCGCCCCAGGTAGCGCTGTGCGCGTAACTATTTTCGTCCGATGACCAGACGGGCGCGGCGCTGAGACGGCCAGTCTCATTGCGAAAGAGGACATTGGGCCGGCCGCTCAGGGCTAAATCCAGATCGCCATCGCCGTCCACGTCACCCCAGGCGGCATGATTGATAAATACGCCCACCGCCGCTGTCCACACCGCGCGCGCGGTCAACACGCCCGCGTCGTTGCGATACAGGTAGTTATACGGCTCGCCCACCGTCGCCAAATCGGCGTCGCCGTCATTATCCACGTCGCCCCACGCCAGGCCGCGAGTGTATTCTGATTCGTCAGAAGTCCACACGGGACTCGCCGAAAGAGCGCCGCCATTGTTGCGATAGAGGACGGTGGGGGCCTGATCACGCCCGATGGCTAAATCTAAATCGCCGTCATTATCGAAGTCATTCCAGGCCAGCGCCACATTGCGCTCGTCCGCGCTTGAGTTCCATGCGGCGGCGGCTTGTAACGCGCTCCCCGTATTGCTATAGATTTTGATGCGCCCGTTGAAATCGGCGGCGGCTAAATCGAGGTCGCCGTCGTCATCCACATCGCCCCATGCTAACGCGCGCGTATCGCCGGTGTCGGCGGACGTAAAGACGGCAGCGGCGCTTAACACGCCGCTGACATTGTTCAGCACCACCGTCGGTTTATTTTCCGCGCTGACGGCCAAATCTAAATCCCCATCCCCATTGACATCGCCCCACGCGAGGGCGGTTGAGTCGTCATAGCCCACCGCGAAATCCGCTATCTGCGCGCCGGTCTTGGAGAGCGGCGTGAGAAAGTTGCGATATATCCGTGCGCGACTCAAGCCAGAAGCTCCGGCGGCGAGGTCAAGGAAACCGTCGTTGTTCATGTCACCCCACGCCACTGCATAAATATCGTCGCTTTCGGCGGAAGACCAGTTGAGCGCAAAGGCGCCGCCCGTGTAGCGATAGACCCGCGTACCCGCGCCTTCCCCGAGGTTGTAGTTGCCAACGGCTAAATCCGACCAGCCATCCTGGTCAAAATCGCCCCAGGCGACGCTGGCAGTCATGTCATTTTCGGGCGAAGTCCACACCGCGCTGGCGGTCAGCCTCCCGCTGTCGTTGCGATACACATAATTGGGGTCAGGGGCTGGATAGCCAAAATTGCCGACGGCTAAATCCACGTCGCCGTCGGCGTCGTAATCGCCCCACGCCAGGCTGAAGGTCTGCGCGATTTCCGTGGCCGTCCAGACCGGCGCCGCGGTTAATGCGCCGCTGTTGTTTTGATAGACCCCATTGGCTTGCCCTTGATTGCCGATGGCTAAATCGAGGTAACCGTCGCCGTTCATATCGCCCCACGCCACGCTGGTGGTGGAATAGACTTGTGTTGAAGTCCACACGGGACTCGCGGTGAGCGCGCCGCCGAGGTTGCGGTAAATGCGATTCGGTTGTCCATAGCCGCCTACGGCCAGGTCGAGATCGTTGTCGTTATCTACGTCACCCCAGGCAATGCTCCACGCATCCGTCATTTCGGTGGCCGTCCACACGGGTGTGGCGCTGAGGACACCCTGCGCGTTTTCATAGAGTTGAACGGGGGCCGGGGAATAACTATAGGAGACCGGGCTTTTGGGGTACCCATTGCCAACGGCTAAATCCAAATCGCCATCGCCATCGTAATCGCCCCAGGCAATGCTGTTGGCCGTATCATTGCCGTTATTGATCCACGCCGCATTCGTGGTGAGCGCGCCGGCGTTGTTTTGATACAGCCGCAATCGTCCCGGATAACAGGCGCAAGCCGGGTCGTAATCGGCGCCGCCGGCCAACATCAAATCCAAATCCCCGTCGTTATCCACATCGCCCCAGGCGGCGCTGTAGGCGCGCAGGCTTTCGGCGGACGACCACGCGATTTCAAAGGTGATGAACTGCGAGGCGCTGAGAGCCGTTGGAAATTCTGTGTTGGCGGAAACAGAAGCGTCAAGCCGGGGGGCCGCCCCGGACGCGGCAGAGGCCGTCTGGAATGTATATATAAGCGCCAGCACCATACTCAGCGCAAGACTCAGCGTCAATAAGAACCCGCCTACGTTGAAACGCGATCGGGAATTCACAAGGGGCCTCCAGGCAGAAATGAGCTGCTCGCCGATTATAAAGCACGACGGTTGTGTTGGAAGCCAGTACTCCGTCCACTTGAATCGGATGGATGTGTAGTAACGACTTCAGTCGTTCGCGACGGCGCGCCGCAGCCCGCCGCTGGTGTGAGGCGCCCGCCCAGACCCTAAGGGTCTCCGAGACCCTTAGGGTCTGACTCCTTAGCGCCGCACCAGCGGCAAGAACAACTGCGCCGAGGCTTTGAGAGGCGCATATCCAACTTGCGCATTGCTCCAGATCACGACGGTGACAATGTCCTGTCCCGCTGCTTGCAGCGCGACCATGCGGCCCTCGGCCCCGCAACCGGGCAAGTCGCTCTCAGAGAGCACAATCACCCGGTACATGATCTGCCCGCTCACGTCGAAGGTCTGCCCCTGCCCACAGAGCTGCCCGTTCACCCTCGCCGTCACCATCAGACCGGCTTGCGGCGTGAAACTGCTGCTGGCTTCCACCCCGCCATAGTACGTGGCCGGCGGGTCAATCCCCACCGTCGTCATGAGGTTGGACCTGACGCCCACACCCTTCAGGTACAGCGTGGTCGTGTCGGTGATGTTGATCCAGTAGCCCTTACCAAAGTCGAGCGTCAGGAGCGTGTTGAGCGCCTCCGGCATACCGGGCGCGTACACCTGCCAGCGGTTGAAGAGCGTGGCCGTAGGCGCGTAGCCGTACACCAACGAGTAATTCCCGGCAATGGATTGCAGCGCCTGGCTCACCGGGCGCGTGGCCTGCACCGGATAGGCAAAGTTGTTCCAGCCCGGGCCGTAGAGCGGAATCTCAAAACTCGACATGAGCACGTAAATCCCTGGCCCCTCCACTGGCGCAATCGCCAGGTTGTGTGTTGGCTCGACCGTAGTGTCCAGCACTTGCCAGTCAGTTCCGTCATAGAGATACACCTTCAGGAAGTTCTCTTCTCCCGGCGGGACCAGTTCGCCAAAGTAATTGAAGTTGAGCGAGGCATTCGTCAACTCCGGCGCGCCGGCCGATTTGAGCAGGCGGTAGCCCTGCCCGACGACTGTCGTCCAGGCCGGAGGCTGCGGCAGTTGCGTCATCGTCTGCAGGGCGTAGAACTCGCCCAGCGGGAAGTCCAGTTCGCCGAAGAGCGTCACCTGCCCGTCGGTGGAAGTGGTGGGCGCGCCGCCTCTGCGGCTGGAGCGCCGGGGCGGGGCCGGGTTGCCGCCCAGGGCGTAATCGGTCAGGCTCTCGCGGCGCGGTTCTGCTTCCTCCACCCAGACCTGAATGTAGGCGTTGATGGCCGGCGCGCTCGGGTCGAAGGTTCCGACATAGCCGCCCGTCGTTTCAGTCAGCGTGATCGTGTATGAACTCGTGCTCTC
>DAOTXG010000645.1:0-6337 GCA_034435515.1 Anaerolineales bacterium | reverse complement strand
GTGATCGCCAGGCCCAGGCCGCTCCCGCCGTACTTGCGCGTCGCCGACGAGTCGGCCTGCACAAAGGGCTGAAAGACCCGGCTCAACTGGTCGGCCGTCATGCCAATCCCGGTATCGCGGACTTCCAGGATGACTCGCTCGCCTCCTTCAGCCGGTTCGCGCGCCGCCCGCAGGACGACGTGGCCGTCCGAGGTGAACTTGGCCGCGTTGCTTAGCAGGTTAAACAGCGCCTGCCGGACCTTCGCGCGGTCGGAGTGCATCAGGCCGAGGTCGTCCGGGCACTGGACTTCCAGCCGGTTGCCGTTCTTGTCGGCCAGCGGCTGAACCTGGTCCACGGCTTCCTGGATTACGCTCAACAGATCGAATTCCTCGAGGCGCAATTCCATCTTCCCGGCTTCGATCTTGGACAGGTCGAGGATATCCTCGATCAGGGCGAGCAGGCGCTTGCCGGAGGCGCGGATGCGCTCCAGGTCGGGGAGGAACTGGTTTTGGCCATCCTCTTCGGCCTCTTCGGCCATCAGTTCGCTGTAGTTAATAATGGCGTTCAGCGGCGTGCGCAGCTCGTGGCTCATGCTGTCCAGGAAGGTGGACTTGGCCCGGTTGGCGGCTTCGGCGGCCTCTTTCGCCTGCTGCAGTTGCGCCTCGGCCCGTTTAAGCTCGGTGATGTCCAGCATGACGCCGTGGAGGATCGCCGGCCCGCTGCCCGCGCCTGGAACCACCATGGCTTCGTCGCGCAGCCAGACCATCCGGCCGTCGCGGGCAAACAGACGCAGCTCGACGCCCAGCGGCTGCCCGCTCGCCAGGCTCTGGGCCTCGGCCGCCTCGTAACGCGCCCGGTCCTCGGGATAAAGCTGCTGGAGCCACAGGTCGGGATCCGACAGCCATTCCTCCGGGGCAAAGCCCAGGACGGTCTGCAATTGCGGGCTGACGTAGAGCCAGCGCCCTGCTTGCGCGTGGCCCGCCTCGGCGCTGTACACGATGGCGGGAATCCTCTCCACCAGCCTCCGGTATTTTTCTTCGGCGGCGCGCAGGTTCTCCTCGGCTCGCCGCCGGTCAATCATCACGGCCATTTGCGCCGCCAGCAGGCGGAACGGGCGGATCTCCCGCTCGGTGAAGTGATAAGGCTGCTCAGCCTCGAGCAGCACCCCGCCGAGTTGGCGGTCATCGCTCCACAAAGGCAGGCTGACCAGCGCGCGGACGTGGCGTTGGGCCAGCCGTTCCCGCGTGTTGGCGTCCAGTCGCTCGTCCGTCTGCGCGTCGTCCACGAACACCGGCTTGCTCCCGAGGACGTAGCGCAGGGCATTGACCTCCGCAATCGAGTAACGTCGTCCCACCGGTTGAGGCGGCGCGCCATGTCCGGCGTGCCAATTAGCGCCCACGACCATATATTGAATTTCGTCCTGCGCGTCGCGCTCGACCAGCAGTAGAATGGCCCGGTTGATGACGGCCACGCGCGCTGCCTCGACGACCGCGGCCAGCACCTCCTGCACGTTGCGCGCCGTCGTCAGGCGGCGGCTGGCTTCGTACAGCATGGCGGTTTCGGCCAGCGAGGCCTGCACCTGGCCGAACAGCCGGGCGTTATCCAGCGCCACCGAGACCAGCTGCGCGAAGCGGTTCAGTATCTCAATCTCGGCCGGGCCGAACCTGCGCCTCGCCTCGATATACGACAAACCCAGCACGCCCACTACCTGCGCGCCGGATTTGATCGGCACCCCGACCGCGCCGTGCACCTCCGCGAGTTTTGGCTCCGCGAGCCGCTCGGCCCACGTGGCGTAGTCGTCGACCACCAGCGGCGCGCCGGTCTCCCAGACCTGGCCGCTCAGCCCTTCGCCGCGCCGGATGCGCAGGCCCACGAACTGGCTGTTGTAGCCGACGGCTACCCGCAGCTGCATTTCCTTGCCATCCGGCTCCAACAGGAAGATGTAGCCGTGTTCCGTGCCGACCAGCGCCCCGGCCCGCGTCACGATGTCGTGTAGCAGGACGTCCAATTCCAGCCGCCCCAACAACCCCAATGCCGTCTCCTGTAAAGCCGCCAGGTAGGCGTTCTGCTGCTGCAGGCGCGCCTCCGCCGCCGTCGCGCGCGCGCTTTCCTCGCGCGCCGCGCTGTACAGGCGGGCGTTTTCAATCGCCGTCCCGACGTTCGCGGCAATCGTCGCCAGCAGCCGCAAGTCGGCCTCGCTAAAGGCGTTCTCCCGCTCCATGTTTTGCAGGCCGATGACGCCGATGGCCGCCTCGCCCACCAGGATGGGCACGCTGATCGTCGAGCGGGCTGGCGGGCCGGCGCCTTCGGCGGCGCCCAGCGCAGCCACACGTTCTTGCCAGTTTTGATTGATCACCAGCGGCTGGCGCGTGGTCAGCACGTGCGAGGTCAACGCCTGCCCTCGCGCCAATGTCTCGTTGTCGTCAAGGCGTCGGCCGCCCTCGACAGAGTAGGGAAAATGGATCCGGTTCGTCGTCCGGTCCAGCAAAGCCAGGTAGATCGTCTGAGCGTTGAAGGCCTCGCGGATTTTTTCGCCGACCAGCTCGATCACCGCGCCCGGTTCCAGCTGCGACGTCGAAGCCCGGCTGATGCTGTTGATGAGGGCCAGCTCGGCGATGCGGCGGTTGGCCTCGGCCAGCGACCAGACGCGCCCCAGCGCCACCCCCGCCTGGTTGGCCGCTGCCATCAGCAGCTCAAAGTCATCCTGGCCAAAGGCATCCTTCTGCTCGTTTTCGACGACCAGCACCCCCGCGACTCGCCCGCCGACGCGGATGGGGACATCCACCTCGGCGCTGGAAACGGTGTGGAGACGAACATAGGCGGGCGTCCGAGTGACATCGGGCGTGTAGTGTAATTGCCCGTCGAGCAAGGGCGCCTCACTCAGCCCCTGCCCGGGGGAAAGACGGAATTCGTCCTGCGCCGCCTGTCCTGAGCGAAGCCGAAGGGCGAGCCGCCCCGCGCTGGCCCGCAACACCCGGTCGCCGGTCGCGTGGTCAACCAGGAGCACGGCCACGTCGTCGTAACCGAGCGACGGATCGTGCAGGCCCTGCGCCAGACAGCGGCAGATTTCGGCTTCGTCCGCCGCCGCGGCCAGGTCGTTGCTCAGGCGCAGCAAAGCCACCTGGCGGCGGACCAGCGTTTCGCGCGCGTGGAGTCGTTTCCGGGCAGCCATGACTGTTTGTAGTGACGCACGCCAGTGCGTCAGCCCACTTTCGCCTTCTTGTCCCGCACGCCGATGGCGACCAGATCGCGCACTTCGCTCAACAGCGCCTCACGGCTGTACGCGCCCTTTTGCAGGACTTTTTCGACGTGGCCGTTCAGTCGCAGGCGGTCTTCCGGCGTCAGCTCTTTGGCGGTGACGACGACCACGGGGATCTGCCGCCAATCCTCCCGCTGACGCAGCTGCGTGACGAACTCGAAGCCGTCCATCTCCGGCATCATCAGGTCGAGCAGGATCAACTCCGGTTTTTGCCTCAACAGCCGCTCCAGCCCGACCCGCCCGTTTTCGGCCTCGATGACCAACCAGCCCTCTTTTTCCAGCGTGCGCCGCATCATTTCGCGCGTCGGCGCGTCGTCTTCCACCAACAGGATCGGGCACTCCGGCGCGCCGCAGCGGTAGCGGTGGAGCACGGCGCTCAACCGGTCGCGGTCAATCGGCTTCGTCAGGTAGTCGGCGGCGCCCAGCGCATAGCCGAGATTCTTCTGATCCATGATGGTCAGCATGATCACGGGAATGTCGGCCAGCTCCGGGTCGGACTTGAGGGCGGCCAGCACCGCCCAGCCGTCCATGTCCGGCATCATCACGTCCAGCGTGATCGCGTCGGGGCGCAGCTCGCGAGCCAGCCGCAGCCCCTCCCGGCCGCCCGTGGCAACCTCGGCCCGATAGCCCTCCTTGTTGAGGTAGCGCTTCATCAGTTCGCCGACCGTCGGCTCGTCGTCGATGACCAACACGGTGCAGGCGCCATTCTGGGGCGGGGCGGCGATGGCTTCTGTCCCGGCGGGCGCGGCCTCCGGCGCTTTCTCCCGGACTTCCGCGGGGAGCCGGATGATAAAGGTGGTGCCCTGGCCCGGTTCGCTCTCGACGATGACATCCCCGCCCATCATCTGGCAGAAATGCCTGGTGATGGTCAGGCCCAGGCCGGTGCCGCCGAACTTGCGCGTGGTGGAGGCGTCGGCCTGCGTAAACGCCTGGAACAGGCGGCCCATTTGCTCGGGCGTCATGCCAATGCCCGTATCACTCACGGAGAAAATAATCCAATCACCCGGCAGGGGCGCTCCCCTGCTCTCCTGCTCCCCTGCTCCCCCGCTCCTCTGCTCCGCCACTCCGCTCCTGTCCGACTCGCGCTGCACAGTGAGCGTGATCGTCCCGTTCTCGGTGAACTTGCTGGCGTTGCTGAGCAGGTTGAACAATGCCTGCCGCACCTTGGTCAGGTCGGCGCGCATCACGCCCAGGTGAGGGGCGGCCTCGACTTTGAGCGTGTTGGCTTTCTTCGCCACGAGCGGCTGGATGGTCGTCGCTACGTCGTGGATCATCGTCTGGAGGTCGAAGGTCTCCAGGTACAGTTCCATCCGCCCGGCCTCGATCTTGGACAGGTCGAGAATGTCGTTGATCAAACCCAGCAAGTGCTTGCCCGCCGCCAGGATCTTCTGCAGGTCGGGGACGAAATCCTCCTGGCCCAGTTCGGCGGCCTCCTCCGCCAACATCTCGCTGTAGCCGATGATGGCGTTCATCGGCGAGCGCAGCTCGTGGCTCATGTTCGCCAGGAAAGTGGACTTGGCCCGGCTGGCCTCGAGCGCCTGGTCGCGGGCCACCGCCAGTTCACGCAGGGCGCGGTCGAGTTTGTTGCGCTCCTCCACCAGTTCGCGGGTGCGCGTCTGCACCTGCGCCTCCAGGTTATTGTACAGGTCTTGCAGGCGCTCGGTCATCGCGTTGAAGTTGACGCCGAGCTCGGTGATCTCGTCCTTGAACCAGCCAATCTGCGTCACCTTGACTCGCTGCTCCAGTTTCCCCAGGCTGACCCCGTGGGTGGCCTGGGCCAGGCTGGCCAGCGGCTGCGCAAAATTGACGATGACCGCCACGCCGAAGGCCAGGGTGGCCAGGACGATCACTCCGGCAAAAACCGCCAGCAGCGTCTGCAATTCCTGCCGGACCTGGAAGAGATTCTTGATGTCCTGCGCGACGAGGACCGAGCCTTCCGGCTGGCCGTTCAAAATCAGCGGGCCGGCCAGCAGGCGTTCCTGGATGCCGTTCCCATACTCCAGGTTGCGCGAAGTCATACCGCCCAGCGGATCAATAAAGCCCCGCTGCAGCAGAAGTTCGTAGCCGCTGGCTTTGTCAATCGTCGAGACGATGACGGCGTTGTCCTTGACGACGGCCACTTCTGCGCCGAGGACCCGGCTGACGTCAGCGGTGAAGGCGTCGTCGAGGTAAAACACCGCCAGCACGACGCCGTGCGTCGTCATGCCGTCCGCTGTGGCGAGGCGGACGGGGGCGGCGCCGATGATCTGCGACGACTGCGGCGCAATGGCCATGCCGCTGACCGCCTGCCCGGTCGCCAGCGCCTGCTGCACCAGCGCTTCGCGCACCTGCGTGGTATGCTGACTCACCTGTAAGCGCCGCGCGACGACCGGGCCGCCGTAAAAGACTGGGAGGCTGCCGGGGGCAAAATCAGACGAGTAATAACTCAACTCCTGAAGGGCCAGCGCGTCCCGGCGCGGAACCAACACCTGCCCCAACAACCCCTCGTCCCGGCCAGCCGATTCGACCTCTGGCAGATTGGCCACAAAGTCCGCGCTCAACCGCGCGCGTTCCTCCGAGTTCTCGATCAGCAGCGCAACCGACTCGGCAATTTGGCCCAGGCGCCGGTCGGCCTCGGCCTCGACACGGCGCGAGACCAGTTCCGAGGCCGCCGGCAGCAGCACGCCGACCACCAGCAGCGCGATGAGCAGAAAGGGGATGACTAACTTCCAACGCACGCTCAGCATGACAGACTCCACATCGGCAGACGGGTTCTGCCTTCGCCAACGTCACTTGCGGCGGTTCACGCGAAGCGCAAACGCCACCCCTCCGATAAATACCACCACCGCGAACCCGACGGCGACCAGCGTGCCAGTGTCGGGGCCGACAGCGGCCGGTTCAATCTCGACTTTTTCAATCCAACCCTCGTTCAACGCGGCGGCCGGCACCTCGTTGCCCACCGCCGGCACGTTGTTGCGCAGATAGTGGATGACGGCTTTGGCGTCGTCGTCGGTGAGGTGGGTGTACTCCTGCCAGGGCATGAGCACGACGCGCCGTCCCTCGGGCCGGACGCCCTGCCGCAGAATCCGCTCAATTTCCTCGTCGGTCCACTGGCCGAT
>DAOTXG010000644.1:0-6911 GCA_034435515.1 Anaerolineales bacterium | reverse complement strand
TCTATACTTCAACGACTTTGCTATCGCCGTGCGGGCGTTAGCCATCGTGGCGTTCCTGTTTGCAACGGCCCCGGTAGCGGCACACATGATCGGGCGGGCGGCCTACCTATCCGGCGTGCCGCTGTGGGAAGGCACACTCAGCGATGAGATGCACGGATGCTACGACGTTGAGACACATATCCTGGCCAGTCCCACAGATCGTCTCGATTCGGTCAGTGGGTCGGAGACAACGAAGGAGTAAACTTTACGTTCAATTGGCTGATCATGGCGGCGGGCATGTTCTGCGCCTACCCGTTGTGGCCTGGATTTACGAGGTCTGGTAAACATGGTCTCAACAGCGATGGACCTCTTAGAAAGGCCACAGGCAAGGCAAAACGAGAGCCGACCCGGCCTGCCGTAAGCAGAATCGCGTAATAGATTCTACGCGCTTTAGCGGATGGAAAGGAACAGGAGACCGGCTATACTCTCCAGGCTGGAGTTCATCGCGTGATGTTGAAAGCAGGCTATGCACCGCCGGACTCAGGATTGGACCTCATCTTTATCATCCTGGCTCTCGGCATCCTCAGCGCCTGTGACTTGTCCGGCATCAGGGCAGAAACAACTTCCTCGCCAGCTTGGTCTGGGCACAATCCTCCCACGGTCCCGGAAGCGACGGCGGCGCCTCCCCAGCGCACTTATTGGGATTGCGCCGCCAAACCAGTGGAGTGCCCAGACGATGTGGAAGACTGGCTGGCGCGCCTGCACGTGCCGCCCAGTTTTGTCGTCTCCCACGTAGGGCGGCTCCCAGGTGATGTCGCGCCGACCTCCATCACTTTTGGTCCAGACGGGCAGCTCTACATCGCGACAATCCCCCGTCCCTTCGAAGAGAATTTCGCAGGCGCCATTTACGTCTTGAGCCAGGCAGGAGAACTTGCGCCTGTCGCCGATGGCTTTCTCCTTCCGACCGGGCTGGCGTTCGAACCAGGCAGCGCCCGGCTGCGGAAATTGACGGCTGGCTGCAGAACCTGAGAGCTGGCTGGGAGGCGCGTTTTTGGGATGACGAGCGCGGTCTGTATTTTGACTATGATCTGCGGCAGCACGCGCCCATCCGCGTGAACACGGCTGCCACGTTCATGCCGCTCTTTGCCGGTTTGCCCGACCAGCGGAAAGCCGAACGACTGATGAATGAGCATTGGTTGAATCCCGCCGAATATGCGCCCGACAGCCGGGTGCGCTACTGGATCACGACGACGAGCCAAACCGAGCCGGCCTGGGACGCGCGCCGCTACTGGCGCGGCCCGGTGTGGATTATCCTGAACTGGCTGCTGGCCGACGGCCTGCGCCGTTACGGTTTCGACGACCTCGCCGACGCGCTGCGCCGCGACTCGCTCGTGCTGATGGCGCGCTCCGGCTTCCGGGAGTATTATGATCCCCGCGACGGTGCCGGCTGCGGCTCGACCGATTTCTCGTGGTCGGCGGCGCTGGCGCTCGATTTCCTGTCTCATGCCTGATTTTGCGCCTGTCATCCGCGATCACCTCACCGCTCTCTATGGTGAAGCCGTAGGTCGCGCCACTTACGACCGCCTGCGGGAGTTGATGAATCGCTATCAATCATTTCCTTCTCCCGGCCAGAGCGAGGCTAGGGAGGAGGGCGGTCTCTCCGAGCGCGATTCCATCCTCATCACCTACGCCGATCAGGTTCGCGAACCGGGCGCGCCGCCCTTGCGGACGCTCGCGGATTTCTGCGACAAGCACCTGGCGGGCCTGGTGAGCGGGATTCACATCTTGCCCTTTTACCCGTGGACTTCGGACGACGGCTTCTCGGTGAGCGACTATCGCGCGGTTGACCCGGCGTTTGGCGAGTGGGACGACGTAGCCCGCGTGGGCCGCCGCTTCCGGCTGATGTTCGACGCGGTGATCAATCACATCTCCTCGCAGAGCGCCTGGTTTCAGGCCTTCCTGCGCGACGACCCCCGCTACCGGGATTATTTCATCACGGTGGAGGGCAGTCCTGATCTCTCGGGAGTCGTCCGCCCACGCGCCCTGCCGCTGTTGACGAAATTTGCCCCGCCCTCCGGCGGCGCGGAGCGAGCCGTGTGGACGACCTTCAGCGACGACCAGATTGACCTGAACTACGCCAATCCAGAGGTGTTGTTGGAAGTCATAGACACCCTGTTGTTCTACGTGGCGCACGGCGCGGAGTTCATCCGGCTGGACGCCATCGCCTACTTGTGGAAAGAGATCGGCACGCCCTGCATTCACCTGCCGCAGACGCACCGCGTCATTCAACTCTTCCGGGCCGTGCTGGACGAGGCGGCCCTGCACGTCAGGCTCATCACCGAGACCAACGTGCCGCACCAGGACAATATTTCGTACTTTGGCGACGGCCACAACGAAGCGCAGCTCGTGTACAACTTCGCCCTGCCGCCGCTCACGTTGCACGCTTTTCACACGGGCGACGCCCGCGTCCTCTCGGAGTGGGCCAGCGGCCTCAGCCTGCCCTCTGACCGCACGACCCTCTTCAATTTCCTCGCCTCGCACGACGGCATCGGCCTTAACCCGGCGCGTGGTATCTTGCCTGAAGCCGAGCTTGAGGCGCTCGTCCAGCGCGCGCTGGCGCACGGCGGCCTGGTCTCTTACAAGCACAACCCGGACGGCTCCCAAAGCCCCTACGAACTCAACCTCAACTACTTCGACGCGCTCAATTACCAATTACCACTTACCGATCGCCGATCCGTAAGCGCTGCGATAGACCGCTTCCTCGCCGCCCAGGCCATCATGCTTGCGCTCGTCGGCGTACCGGGGATATACTTTCACAGCCTGTTTGGCTCGCGCGGCTGGCCGGAAGGAGTGAAGCAGACGGGGCGCAACCGCACCATCAACCGCCAAAAGCTCGACCGGGCGACGCTCGAAAGTGAACTGGCCGACCCGACGTCGCTCCGGCGCAGGGTTTTTAACCGCTACGCGCAATTGCTCCAGGCCCGCGCTGCCTCGCCCGCGTTTCACCCGCACGGGTCGCAGCAGATTCTGGACGGCGGCCAGGCGGTCTTCGCTGTGCTGCGCCTTGCGCCCCAGGGCGACCACCGCGTGCTGTGCCTGCAAAACGTATCCGGCCAGCCGCAATCCGCGCGGATAGATTTAGAAGCGCGGTTGGGTTTGGCGACCCAACGCGGCTGGGCGGTTGATCTCGTGAGTGGACGACGTTTCAAAAGCCCTCTGCGTTTGCGCCCGTATCAAACGCTCTGGCTGACCCGACGGAGGGAGCGATGAGCTATGAATCGCAGCGACGTTCAACTTTTACAATCGGTGCGCGGCGCCCCCGCCGTCTCGATTCTCTTGCCGACCCATCGCGCTTACCCCGCTAACCAGCAGGACCCCATCCGGGTGAAAAATCTGGTCAGCGAAGCGACCAGCCGCTTGCTGGCCCAGTATAAAAAACGCGAGATTGAGCCGCTGCTGGCGCGGCTGGAGGCGCTGGCCGCCGAGATTGACTATCGCCACACGCTCGACGGCCTGACGCTGTTTGTGAGCCGCGATTTTGCGCTCAAGTTTTATCTGCCTTTTCCCCTGCACGAGCGCGTCGTCATCGGCGATGGCTTCGCCACGCGCGATCTGGTTTTCGCGCTCAACCGCAGCCTGCGCTATTGGGTGCTGGCCTTGAGCGAGAACGCCACGCGGTTGTTTGAAGGCATGCGTGAGAGCCTGGAGGAAATCGCCGAAGGCGGGTTCCCTTTAGCGCAAGAAGGTCCCGGCGCGACCGAGCCTTTGCCGGGCGGCTTCGGCATCCGGCGCTCCGCCTATCGCGACGAATACGACCGCCAATTTCTCCGCCAGGTGGACGAAACCTTTGGCCGCCTGACCGCCGCCGATGTGTTGCCGCTGGCTGTGGTCGGCGTCGAGCGCAATCTGGCCCTCTTCCAGGAAGTATCCCGTCACCGGAATTTGATTATCGCGACGATGACCGGCAGTCACGACAAGACTCCCGCCTCTGAGTTGGCGCAGTTGGTCTGGCCGGGGGTGAGGGAGGGCCTGGCCCGGCAGAGGCAAGCGATGCTCGGCGAGCTGGAAAAAGCCGTCGGGGCGCGGCAGTCCGCTTCGGGGATGCAGGCCGTCTGGCGCGCGGCGCAGGAAGGGCGCGGCGCGACCCTGCTCGTCGAGCGAGATTTCCATTATCCGGCCCGCGTGGAGGCGGAGGGCTTGACTCTGACGCCGGCCGACGACCCCGCCGCGCCCGGCGTGCTGGCCGACGCCGTGGATGATATGATTGAAACCATGCTGGCGAAGGGAGGCCGTGTTGTCTTTGTGGAGAATGGCGCGCTGGAGGCGCATCGGCGCGTAGCCCTGATTCTGCGCTATTCGCCATGAGCCTGGAGATTGCGCTCCTGCTGCTCATCGTCGGCGCGGCGTTGGCGCTTTTCTCCTTTGAGTGGGCGCCGGCGGATGTGGCGGCTCTGGGCATCCTGCTGACGCTCATCCTCACTGGACTGTTGCCCGCGGACCGCGCCTTCGCAGGATTCGGCAGCGACACGATGATGCTGCTGCTGGGCCTGCTGATCCTCACTGCGGCGTTGCTCCGCACCGGGGTCGTCGAGATGGCGGGCCGCGCCGTCTTGAGCCGCACCGGCGACAACCCAAACCGGCTGCTCGTCGTGATTATGCTAGCCGCTGCAACCCTGAGCGCGTTTATCAGCAACACCGCCGCTACCGCCTTCTTTGTGCCGCTCGTCGTCGGCCTGGCCCAGCGCGCGCGCCTCAGCGCGTCGAAACTCCTCATGCCCCTGGCGTTTGCCTCCATCCTCGCCAGTTCGGTGACGCTGGTGAGCTCGTCCACCAACATCGTCGTCAGCGGCCTGATCACCGAATACCGGCTGCGACCGATAGGCATGTTCGAGTTGGCGCCGGTCGGCATCCCCATCGCCGTCACTGGGCTGGCTTATATGCTGATCATCGGTCATCGGCTGATCCCCTGGCGCCCGCAAGTCGAGACCCTGACCGAAGAGTTTGGCCTGCGCCCTTATCTCACCGAACTTCTGCTCCGCCCTAACTCGTCATTGATCGGCAAGACGCTGGCCGAATCCGACCTGGGGCGGGACTTGGACCTGACGGTGCTGGGAGTGATCCGCGGCGAAGACCGGCATCTCGCGCCGCGCGCCGATATGCGGTTGGCGGCTGGGGACGTGCTGCTGGTCGAGGGGCCACGCGAAGCGATCCTCAAAGTCAAGGACACGGCGGGCATTGACATCCGGGCTGACGTTGAGTATTCCGACCCCGATCTCCAAACGGAGGACATGCGATTGGTCGAGGCGATTCTGTTGCCCCGCTCGCCGCTCATCTGGCGAACGTTGAAAGGGATGCGCTTCCGAGAAAAGTACGGATTGCAGGTCTTGGCGATCAATCGCCACAATGAAACGCTTCGCCGCAAAATAAGCGAAGTCCCATTGCGGATGGGCGATGTGTTGCTGGTGCAAGGCCATCGGGCCAACATGGCTGCTCTTCAGGAGAACAACACTTTTCACATTCTGGGCGTGATTGACACGAAACGCCCGAATGTCAACCAGGCGCGAACCGTCGTCGTGATATTCGTGGGCGCATTGGCCGCGGCGACTTTCAACCTGCTGGCCCTGCCGGTCGCCGTCTTGCTGGGAGCGTTGCTGGTCTTCCTGACGCGCTGTATCACGCCCGAGGAAGCATATCGCGAAGTGGAATGGAAAGTGTTAATCCTGATCGGAAGCATGTTGGGCCTGGGGGTCGCCATCGAGCAAACCGGCGCGGCCAGGTTTCTGGCGGCGCAAATCGTCAGACTGGCAGGCGGCGCGCATCCGGCCTGGCTGCTGACGGCGTTCTTCGCCCTCACCGTGTTGCTCACACAGCCCATGTCCAATCAGGCTGCCGCTGTAGTCGTGTTGCCGGTGGCTCTGCAAACAGCCTTGCAACTCGGATTGAACCCGCGCACGTTCGCGATGATGATCGCCGTCGCCGCCAGTTGCTCGTACCTCACTCCGCTCGAACCGGCTTGCCTCATGGTCTACGGGCCGGGGCGCTACCGATTCGTGGACTTCCTCAAAGTCGGCGCTCCCCTGACCGTGCTAATCTACGTTCTCGCCATCAGCCTTGTGCCGCTCGTCTGGCCGCTGATCCAATGACCGTGCGAGCGGCCTGAAAGTGAAAGATGTCATCGCTCAATCTGCATATACCCAATCCCATTGACGCGGCCCGCCTCGCGCAACTGCGCTCAGTTGAGGTGGAACAGCGCTTTCTGGCCGTCATGGGAGAGCAAGGCGAGGGAGTGCCTTTATTGGAGGATGAAACTTGAACGTGAGTCGAAGTTCCAATCCCAATCGCTTGAGCGGTCGCCGCATCGGCTTCGTCTCCACCCGCTTCTCCGGGACCGACGGCGTCTCGCTCGAGACCGAAAAGTGGGCGGCCGTGCTGGAGCGCCTCGGCCACACCTGTTTCTATTTTTCCGGCCAATCCGACCAGCCGGCCGAGCGCAGCCGTGTTGTCCCCGAAGCCTTTTTCGGCCACCCCGCCATCGCCGCGATCGGCAATGCCGCCTTCGACAACGAATGGGGCGCGGACGAGCTGCTGGAATACGCCAATCCAGAGATTTACGGCATCCACACCCCGGCCTTTTATCACCAGATTCGCCCGCCGCGCCTCACGCGCCGCATCCACGAACTGGCTGTTTACCTCAAAGAGCATCTCTACACTTTCGCGCGCGAGTTTCGACTGGAATTGCTCGTCGTCGAAAATGCGCTGACCATCCCGATGAACCTCCCGCTGGGGGTGGCCCTCACCGAGTTCATCGCCGAAACGGGCTTTCCCGCCATCGCCCACCACCACGACTTTTACTGGGAGCGCCAGCGGTTCCTGGTCAATTGCGTGGCCGATTATCTGAACATGGCCTTCCCGCCCAACCTGCCTTCCGTGCA
>DAOTXG010000643.1:0-13794 GCA_034435515.1 Anaerolineales bacterium | reverse complement strand
GCGCGAGAGTTCCGGCAATCCGGCGGCGATGACCTTGTCCAGCCGCTCGCCGGTTCCGGCCGCCGCCAGGGTGACGGTGCGTTCGGCCACGATCAGGAGGCTTCGCCCACGTCCACCGATTCGGCCGGGGCCAGTTGATTCTTCCCGGCGCGCGACTCGAACCACATGAGCACGGCCAGCAGCGCCACCCCCACGCTGATGCTCGCGTCGGCGACGTTGAAGATGGCAAATGTGCCCACGCTGACGAAGTCGGTCACCGTGCCAAAGAGGACGCGGTCAATCAGGTTGCCGACTGCCCCGCCCAACTGGAGGCCGAGCGCAAGCCGCACCCACCACTGGCCCTCCGGCACCTGACGCGCGTAGTATAAAATCACCAGCGAGACGACGATGGCGATGACCAGGAAGACGCTGCCGCCGTCCTTGAACAGGCCGAAGGCTGCCCCGGTATTGTTGATGTGCAAAATGCGCGCGTAGGGCGCCAGCCACGGAAACGGATTCCAACTTTCGTTGACCGGCAGGTTCGCCCGCACCACGTGCTTGGTGTATTGATCAAAAAAGATCACCAGGGCCGCCAACAGATACACCAGCGTTGGATTCAAAATTTTCTTCAACACAATGCTCCCATTGATTTCAAGACCTGACCGGTCTCTGAGACCGGTCAGGTCTGTGCTTCAACATAGGAGGCGCATTGTACCCTAGCGGCAGGCGATAATCAATGGCCTTGACGATCCGAAGGTTTGGGAGTAGTATCCCCCCCCGCCTGGAACACCCGCCTTTCGCGACGGATAATCTCGTGAGGCGGTTTTCGCTTTTCTATAGGATAGATGTCAGCCGCCTGACCGACAGCCCGCTTGACGCCCGCAAAGGCGGGACTAGAATCCTCAGTGCTGTGGGCTGAGTGGGTCGAGGCCCGCGCCCTTCGACAGGCTCAGGGCCTTTCGCGAGGGTAGCCATCCCAGATCACCTATCTCTCCTATGACCGCCATTCGCCGCGCTGGTGACGCGCCGCCGCGTTCCTTCACCAGTTTCTTCATCGGCAAGCCGCTCCCGACTCACGCCGCCCCGCACCAGACCATCAGCAAAAAGGTCGGGCTGGCTGTCTTCGCGTCGGACGCGCTCTCGTCCACGGCCTACGCCACCGAAGCGATCCTGGAAGTGCTGGCCTTTGCCGTGCCGGTCGCTGGCGTCGCCGTCCTGGGCTACTCCATCCCAGTCTCCCTGGCGATTATCTTCCTGCTCGCCATGGTGACCATCTCCTATCAGCAGACGATTCACGCCTACCCCGGCGGCGGCGGCGCGTACATCGTCGCGCGCGACAATCTGGGCGAGACGCCCGCGCAGATCGCCGGGGCGGCCCTGCTCACCGACTACATCCTCACCGTTTCGGTCAGCATCTCGTCGGGCGTCGCCCAACTGGCCTCCGGCTTCCCGGCCCTCCATCCGTACAGCGTCGAAATCGCCGTCGTCCTCGTCTTTTTCATGATGATCGTCAACTTGCGAGGCGTCAAAGAATCCGGCCTCGCCTTCGCCATCCCCACTTACTTCTTCCTGGGCGTCACGCTGCTGACCATCGCCGTCGGCGGTTACAAATACTTCACCGGATCGCTGGGAGAGGTAACAGGCGTGACCCCGGCAGAGATTGAGGCCGTGCGCGGGGTGACGCTGTTCCTGATCCTGCACGCCTTTTCGAGCGGCTGCACCGCGCTCACCGGGGTGGAGGCGATCTCGAACGGCATTACCGCGTTCAAGGAACCGAAGAGCCACAACGCGGGGGTCACGTTGATCTGGATGAGCGTCATCCTCTCGGCGATGTTCTTCGGCATCACCTTCCTGGCCAACCAGGCTGGCGCGCAGTTCTCGCGCACGGAAACCGTCATTTCGCAGCTCGGGCGGACGGTGTGGGGACCGGGGCCGATGTGGTACGTGCTCCTGGGCGGGACGACGCTCATCCTCATCATGGCCGCCAACACCTCCTTCGCCGACTTTCCCCGCCTCGGCGCGCTCCAGGCCGGCGATGGCTTCCTGCCGCGCCAACTCACCTACCGCGGCAGCCGGCTGGTCTTTTCCTATGGCATCATCGCGCTGGCCGGGTTTGCCATCCTGCTGATTGTCCTCTTCCAGGCCGAAACGACCGCGCTCATCCCGCTGTATGCCATCGGCGTATTTCTCTCCTTCACTCTTTCGCAGACTGGCATGGCCGTGCGCTGGTGGAAGGCCGGGCATCTCCCACCCGGCGAAAAAATCGTCCAGCAGGGCGGCGTGGTGGACTATGATTCGCACTGGCGCGTCAAGCTGGTCGTCAATGGTTTTGGCGCCGTGCTCACCGCCGTCGTCATGGTCGTCTTCGCCGTCACCAAGTTCGCCGAGGGCGCCTGGGTCGTCGTCTTCCTCATCCCGACCCTGGTCTTGATCTTCTTCCGCATTCATCGCCATTATAAAGACGTGGCCGGGCATCTCTCACTCGAAGATTTCGGCGCGCCCGCCCGCGTGAAGCGCAACCGGGTACTGCTGCTCATCGGCGGCGTGCATCGCGGCATCCTCCACGCCCTGCGCTACGCCCGCTCGCTCTCGGACGACATCACCGCCGTCTACGTCGCGGCGGCGGAACAGGGCGAAGCCGAAATGGTGAAGGACAGGTGGGACGAGTGGGGCGACGGGGTGCGGCTGGTCATCATCGAATCGCCTTACCGCCGCCTGATGGATCCACTGCTCAAGTACATTAGCGAACTGAGCGCGGAGCGCGGCCCGCACGAGATGCTCACCGTCGTCGTGCCGCAGTTCGTCCCATCCCACTGGTGGCACAAAGGTCTGCACATGAACACGGCCTCTGTCCTCCGGCAGCGGCTATTGCGCCAGCGCGACATCGTCGTGATGGAAGTGCCCTACCACATTGGAGATGAGACGCCGCTCGACTCGTCGCCGGAGAAGATGTAGCCAATGACCACCGTCAATTTACGTCAACTGCTCATTGGCCGCCCCCTGGCGACCTCGCAGGCGCACCACGAGCGCCTGGGCAAACTGAAGGCCCTGGCCGTCTTCGCCTCCGACGCCTTGTCCTCCAACGCCTATGCGACGGAGGAGATTCTGCACGTGCTCGTCCTCGCCGGGGCGGGCGCGTTGGCCCTGGCGATCCCCGTCGCCAGCGCCATTGCCGTGCTCCTGCTGATCGTCGGCGCCTCGTACTACCAGATTATCCGCAGCTATCCCACAGGCGGCGGGACCTACATCGTCACCAAAGACAATCTCGGCGCCTTGCCGGCGCTGGTGGCCGGGGCCGCACTGCTCATTGACTACATCCTGACCGTTTCCGTGAGCATCGCCGCGGGGGTGGCCGCCATCTTTTCCTGGTTGCCGTGGCTGCTGCCCTATCGGGTGCCGCTGGCGCTGGCGGCGGTGGCGCTCATCACGCTCATCAATCTGCGAGGCGTGCGTGAGTCTGGGACCGTGTTCGCGGTTCCGACCTACGTTTTTATCGCCAGCGTTTTCTGGATGCTAATTTCCGGGCTGTACCAATCCGTGACCGGCGCCTTGACGCCGGTCGAAACCGGCCTGAGCGCCGGGGAAGCGGGGCTGGCCGAAGAGGTGACGCTCTTCTTCATCCTGCGGGCGTTTTCCGCTGGCTGCACCGCGCTCACGGGCATCGAAGCGATTGCGGATGGCGTTCCGGCGTTTCGCAAACCCGAGGCGCGCAACGCCGGCCGAACCCTGATTGCCATGATCCTCATCCTGGGTTCAATGTTCATCGGCATCTCGCTGCTGTCCCAGCAGCTCGGCGTGACCCCGCAACCGGGCGAAACGGTCTTGTCCCAAACTGCGCGGGCGGTCCTGGGCGACAGTCCGGCTTACGCGCTCGTGCAGTTAGCCACGGCGCTCATCCTTCTCTTAGCCGCCAACACGGCCTTCGCCGACTTTCCCCGCCTCAGTTTCTTTATCGCCCGCGACCGCTACCTGCCCCGCCCCCTGACCAACCTGGGCGACCGGTTGGTCTTCTCGAACGGCATTATTCTCCTGGGCGTGCTGGCTTCGGTCCTGCTGGTCATCTTCGGCGGCGATACTCACTCTCTCTTACCGCTCTACGCTATCGGCGTGTTCTTATGTTTCACCCTTTCTCAGAGCAGCATGGTCGTCCGCTGGTTCCGGCTGAAAACACGCGGTTGGCAGGGGCTGGCGCTGATCAACGGCCTGGGGGCGCTGACGACTTTCGTCGTGCTGGGGGTCATCGTCAGCACCCGCTTTACACACGGCGGCTGGATTGTCGTCGCACTGATTCCGGCGATCATTGGGATCTTCCTGAGCATCCACAAGCATTACGTGCAAGCCGCGGCGCAGCTCTCGCTCGACGAATTCGGCGCGCCGCCGCGCATCCGCCGTCATCGCGTCATCGTGCCCATCGCCGGGGTGCACCGCGGCGTGCTGCAGGCCCTGAACTATGCGACCTCGTTGTCGAACGACGTGTCGGCCGTCTACGTCGAAGCCGACCCGGCTGAAACCGAAAAACTGCGCCAGAAATGGGACAAGTGGGGCGACGGAGTCCGGCTCGTCGTCCTGCAGTCCGAGTATCGCTCGATCATCGAGCCGCTGATGGCCTACCTCGACAAACTGGAGGCCTGCCAGGCGGACGACATGATCACGGTCGTCATGCCGCAATTCCTGCCTTCGCGCTGGTGGCACAACATCCTGCACAATCAGACGGCTTTTCTCATCCGCCTGGCGCTGCTTTTCCGGCGGGGCATGGTCGTGACCGACGTGCCATACCGGTTGAAAGATTAAGGAGAGGCTATGGGCCCCGACCAGAAACAAAATATCATCGTCGTCGGCTGCGGGCGCGTCGGCGCCGAACTGGCGCTTTCGATTTACCAGCAGAATCACAACGTCGCCGTGGTGGATTCGAACCCGCGCGCCTTCGATAAACTCGGCCCCGAATTCCGGGGGCGCACGGTGCAGGGTGAGGCGATTGACCGGGACGTGCTCCGGCGCGCCGGGATCGAAAACGCGGACGCCCTGGCCGCCGTGACCACCTCCGACAGCGTCAACATCGTGGCCGCGCGCGTCGCCCGCGACATCTTCCACGTCCCCCACGTCGTCGCCCGCGTCTACAACCCGCGCCGCGCGCCCATCTACGAAAAACTCGGCCTGCAAACCATTGCTTCTTCCTCCTGGGGCGCGAAACGCATTGAGCAGTTGATCCTCCACTCCGGCCTGCAGAGCGTCTACACCGCCGGGCACGGCGAAGTGCAAATTTACGAGATCAGCGTGCCGCACCAGTGGGACGGGCGGCGCATGGCCGACCTGGTCGTCGAGCCGTACGCCCGCGTCGTCGCGCTGGCCCGCGGCGGGCGCGCCACCCTGCCCAACCCGGATACCCTGTTGCAGGCGCACGACATTCTGCAGGTGAGCGCCACCGACGCGGGGGCCGCGCTCCTGCGCCAGCGCCTGCACATCAACGGAGGGAAATAACCATGTTCGTCCTCATCGTCGGCGGCGGCCGCACCGGTTCCCATCTCGCCTCGCTCCTGCTCATGCAGGGCCACGAGGTCCGGCTGGTCGACCACCGCCCGGAAATCCTGGCCACGCTGCACCGGGAAATCCCCACCGAAGTGATTTTCGAGGGCGACGGCACCGACCCGCAGACGCTGGAGGCGGCGGGCATCGAGCGCGCGCAGGTCGTCGCCGCCGTCACCGCCGAAGACGCGGACAACCTGGTCGTCACCTCGCTGGCGCGCTTCCAGTACGGCATCCGCCGCACCATCGGCCGCATCAACAACCCGAAAAACGCCTGGCTGTTCACCCACGACTTCGGCGTGGACGTGGCCCTCAACAGCGCCGACATCATGGCGAAATTGATCGAAGAAGAGATGTCCATCGGCGACATGATGATCATGCTCAAGATCCGCCGGGGCAAATACTCGCTCGTCGAAGAGAAGATCGCGCCGGGCGCGAAGGCCATCGGCCTGGCCATCAAGGATTTGCCCCTGCCGGAGCACTGCATCATCTCCGGCATCCTGCGCTACGGCGAGATGGTGCTGCCGCGCGGCGTCACCGTCCTGGAAGAGGGCGACGAAATCCTGGCGTTAGTGGACGAGCCGGCCCGGCTCGAATTAGCCCGCCTCCTCGGACGCCCGGACGAAGCGCTGCCCACCGCGCAGACCGACCGGCTCTCCACTGAGCCGCTGCTGCATTGACAAAATGAGAGGGGAGAGTACAATGCGCGCGGCACGCCGAAGGCGTTGAGAAAGACGTATGGACACCGGCTTAGAACCTGACGACCCTGACTCGCCGCGCCAGATTCCAACGGACGGAGACTGACGCCCGCTTCGCGCCTCACCGCCTGACGCGCCTCGCCGGGTCCCTCTCCGGGCCGCGAGGCGCGTTGGCTTAGCTGACGCATCCCCCTGCGTCGTAAGGAGGTGAGCGTGGAACAAAACATCATTGACGCCGCGTTGGAGCGCGTGCGCGCCGCGCTCGAAACCGGGGACGTGGACGAGGCCATCTCGATCCTCGCCACCCTGCATCCGGCCGACCGGGCCGAGGCCTTCGCCGACCTGCCCCCCGACGACCAAAGCGAAATTCTCCCCCGCCTCGACGCTGAGGCCACGGCCGATCTCCTCGAAGAACTGGAAGACGAGGCGGCCGCCGGGGTCGCCGCGCAGCTCCCCGCCGCGACTCTGGCCGACGTACTCGACGAGATGGAGCCGGACGAGGCCGCCGACGTGCTGGGCGACCTCCCACCCGAGCAAGCCGCTTCCGCCCTCGCGCAAATGGAAGATGCAAGCGAGGTGATCCCCCTGCTGGCCCACGCAGACGACACAGCCGGCGGCTTGATGACCTCCGACTTCTTCGCCCTCCGCCGCCAGATGACCGCGCAGATGGCGATTGACTTCCTCCGCACCCAACACCCGGACATGGAGACGCCCTATTACCTCTATGTCGTAGACCGCGCCAACCGCCTCATCGGCATCGTCGGCATGAGGGACCTGATTGTGACCGACCCGCAGACGACGATTGAGGCGATCATGAATCACGAGGTCCAGAGCGTCCCGGTCGGGACCGACCAGGAAGAGGTTGCGCGCATCATGTCTCACTACGACCTGGCCGCCCTGCCCGTGGTGGACTTAGATGGCAAGTTAGTGGGCGTGATTAACCATGACGACATCGTGGACGTGATCGAAGAGGAAGCCACCGAAGACATCTATCGCCTGGCGAATGTGTCCGACGGCGACCTGCAAGTGTTCAGCCCGGTGAAACTCTCGGTGCGGCGGCGGCTCCCCTGGCTGTTGGTCAATTTAGGCACGGCTTTCCTCGCCGCCTCGGTCATCAGCCTGTTTGAGGCCACTATCGCCAAACTGGCCGTGCTGGCTGTGTTTCAGTCTATCGTGGCTGGGCAAGGCGGCAACGCCGGGACGCAGACGCTGGCGATGATGGTGCGCGGGCTGGCGCTGGGTGAAATCGAGTTCAAAGACGCCTGGCGGGCGATGGCGCGCGAGGCTGGCATCGGCCTGATTCACGGCATGGCCGTCGGCTTCTTTGTTGCGATTGGCGCGTGGCTGTGGCGCGGCATCCCGGTGCTCGGCTTAGTTATCGGCCTGGCGATGATCGGCAATATGATCGCCGCCGGGATCGCCGGCACACTCGTTCCCCTCACCCTCAAAGCCTTCAAACTCGATCCCGCCCTCGCCTCGGCGGTGATCGTCACCACCGTGACCGACTGTGTGGGGTTCGGGTTGTTCTTAGGACTGGCGACGTTGTTTCTGCCGTACCTGCAATATCCAGGGAATTAAAATGCCCAAACGCCTCATCCTCAACGCCGACGACTATGGCCGCACGCTTTCCGTTTCAGCCGGGATCCGCAAGGCTCATCTCGACGGCATCGTTACCTCTACGACCGCCATGATGAACATGGCCGGGGTCGAAGCCGACCTGCGCCTGGCGCTGGCCGAGTGTCCACGCCTGGGCCTCGGCGTCCACCTCACCCTCACTGCCGAACGGCCCGTCCTGCCGCCGGAGCAGCTGCCTTCCCTCACCCGGCTGGCCGCCGACGGCCAGAGTTTCCCCAAACTGGCCGATCTGACCAGGAATGCCCGAAGCGTGAACGCCGCCGAGGTCAAAGCCGAATGGCGCGCGCAGATCGAAAAGTTCACGCGCCTTACGGGGCGCGCGCCCACCCACCTGGATAGTCATCATCATTCGTCTTACTTCACGCCCGAGATGTTCGGCGCGATGATCGAGCTGGCGCGCGAATACCGCTGCGGTATCCGCCTGCCCGTCGCCGGCGGCGTGAGCCTGGAGGCCGTGGTGGACGGCCTGCCGGACCTGTCCTTCCTACGACCGATGCTCCTGGCCTCCACCGACGTGCGCCGCCCCGACTACTTTGAAGTCCGTTTCTACGACCAACAGGCCACGGCGGCCGCGCTCGATCAGATCCTCGCCAACCTGCGGGAGGGCGTGACAGAGATCATGTGCCACCCTGGCCTGGCGGACGAGGCGCTGGCGGCCGTCACCACCTACAACCGCCAGCGCGCCGCAGAACTCCAGGTGCTCACCGCGCCGGGTCTGCGCGAGCGGGTGCAAGCGGCGGGAATTGAATTGATCTCATTCGCGGGGATAGAGTAACTTACATCCCCCCGCTGTGAGAGGCAAAATAGGTCGGATGGGTATCCCCTGCCCGGCCAGATACGCTTTCACTTCTGCAATAGACAAGACTTTGTCGTGAAAGAGCGAGGCGGCGAGCGCGGCGTCGGCTTTGCCCGCCGTCAACACTTGGGCAAAATGCTCCAGCCGCCCGGCTCCACCCGAGGCAATCACCGGCACGGGCACTGCCTCTGTGATGAGGCGCGTGAGTTCGAGGTCGTACCCGTTCTTCGTCCCGTCGGCGTCAATGCTGGTCAGCAGAATCTCGCCCGCGCCGATCTCCACCGCCCTCTGCGCCCATTCGAGCGCGTCGAGGCCGGTCGGCGTGCGGCCGCCGGAGATGTAGACCTCCCAGTGGAACGTATTACGTATTGCGTCCCAAAGGGATGCTTCGCGATATTGCGTATTGCGTATTGCGTATTGGGATTTGGGATTTCCCGCGCGTTTGGCGTCAATGGCGACGACGATGCACTGGCTGCCAAAGCGTTCCGCGCCCTGCGTAATGAGTTCCGGGGTTTTCACCGCCGCCGAGTTGAGGCTGACTTTGTCCGCGCCTGCGAGCAGGATGGCGCGCATATCCTCTACCGTGCGCAGGCCGCCGCCTACAGTGAGCGGCAGGAAGACCGCGTCGGCCACGCGACGCACCATCGGCGCGACGGTGGCCCGGCCCTCCGGCGTAGCGGAGATGTCGAGAAAGACCAATTCATCTGCGCCTTCCGCGTCGTACAGCCGGGCCTGTTCCACCGGATCGCCCGCATCGCGCAAGTCTACAAAGTGGACGCCCTTTACGACGCGGCCATCTTTGACGTCCAGGCAGGGGATAATACGTTTGGCCAGCATAATCAAAATAAACCCGCTCACAGAACCGAGTGACACTCCCATCCATCGGAGTAGCGTCGAACTAAGTTCAAATCGTCCACTTCGATCTCGGCTGCAAATCCGTCAGTGAAATATTCTGTGCCCGACTGGCTCAGATTGCGCCACAACAAAGCGCGCTGGATAGTCTTCATTAAGACGCTTCTCCCTTCCTTCAAGACAGCAGGGCTTCTCGCAGACCAATTCGGCCTTCGTAAAGTGCGCGGCCAACGATGACGCCCGCCAGCCCGGCCTCCCGCACCTGATGCACGTCTTCAATATCTGCAACGCCCCCCGAGGCGATAACGCGCAGCCCTGTTCCGCGCGCCAGTTCGGCGGTCGCCTCGACGTTCACGCCCGCGCCGATGCCGTCGCGGGCCACGTCGGTGAAGACGCACCATTCCACGCCTCGTTCCCGCAAGCGTTTCCCCAGTTCCACCGCCGTCAGCGCCGACTCCTCGGCCCAGCCCCTGATGCGGACCCGGCCCTCCCGCGCGTCAAGGCCGACGGCGACGCGCTCCGGCCCGAATTCGCGCACCGCCCACTCTACCAACGCGGGGTTTTCAATCGCCGCCGTGCCAATCACGGCTCGGGCCACGCCTGCGTCCATGGCCCGGCGCAGGCTGGTTTCGTCCCGCAGGCCGCCGCCGAACTGGACACGGAGGCCGGTGGAGAGAAGGGCAATCAGGGATTGGTAATTGGTAAGTGTCGACTCCCCAAAGGCGCCATCCAGGTTGACGACGTGGAGCCACTGTGCGCCTTCGGCCTGCCAGCGTTCGGCGATGGCGAGCGGGTCGTCGCCGTACACCGTTTGCCGGGCCGGGTCGCCCTGCGCCAGGCGGACGACCTTGCCAGCGCGGAGGTCAATCGCGGGAAAGATGGTGAAGCGGAGAGCGTGAAGCAGGGAGCGTGAAGCGGGGAGCGTCGGGCGTCGGGCGAGCCGACTGGCCGCTTCCCCTCTCCTGCCTCCTCCCTGCCTGGTGTGTCTTGCGCCCGCTTCGTGTGTCCTCATCCGTACTCCACAAAATTCTTCAACAACCGTAATCCGACGTGCTGGCTCTTTTCGGGGTGAAACTGAATGCCGTAGATGCGTCCGCGCCCGACGATGGACGGATACGTCAGGCCGTAATCCGTCGTGGCGAGGGTGTCTTCGGGCCAGGCCGCGCAGTAGTAGCCGTGATTGAAATAGGCGTACGCGTCCGGCGGCAGGCCTCGGAAAAGTGGGCTGTCCCTCTGCATTTCGAGTTGGTTCCAGCCCGTCTGTGGAATCTTGAGATTTTGAGATTTGACACTTGAGATGGGAAATGGCTTGACCCGCCCCGCCAGAAGACCCAACCCCGCGTGTTCCCCCATTTCCTCGCCGGCCTCAAACAGCACCTGCATCCCAACGCAGATGCCGAGCAGCGGCGTGCCGCGCGCCGCAATTTCCTTGATCGCCGCCTCCAGCCCGCGCGCGCGCAGCCCCTTCATCCCATCGCCGAAGGCGCCAACGCCGGGGAGGACGACCTTATCGGCGGCGAGGACAACCGGCGGCTCTTCGGTGAGCCGCACCTCCGCGCCGATGTGTTCCAAAGCCTTTTGCACCGAGCGCAGGTTGCCGATGCCATAATCCACGAGGGCGATCATCCAAGAGCCTTCCGCAGGTTCACCAGCTCGCGCGCGACCGCCCTCGGGCTGACGAGCATGTGAAAGTGGCCTCCTGGCAGCTCGCGGCAGGCCCAGCCATTACTGCGCGCCAGCGCCGCATAGGGCGCGTAAGCCGAACTGAACTTGAGGTAACCGCAGGGGGCGTCCGGCCAATCCTCGAAGACGGGCAGCGGTTCCTCGAAGAATGCCAGGGAGCGGGGACGCAATTCAGTCAGCATCCGCCGCCGCAGTCCGGCGTCCGGGATGACTTCGGCCAGGTCGGAGTCGCCCCAGGCAGGGAAGCGCGCGCCAGAGGCCAGCGCCTGGCGAAACTCCTCGGCCATTTCAGCCGATTCTTGAGCCATCAGGTCGAGCCGGCTCGCGCCATCTTCCGGCAGAACAGCATCCACAAACAAATACGCGGCGATGGAACGCCTGGTCGCCTGGCGCACAGGGGGAAGCAGCGGCCCGGCCCCGCTGTGGGCAACCAGGATTAAGGCGCGATCCACAGGCGCGGCCATCAGCGCTCGCGTAACGCTGGCAACGTGTCGTTTCCAATACGGCTCGCCAGTCCCTCCGACGTCTTGGAGCGCGGGCGCGACGGCCTCGGCGTTCATCTGCCGGAGTTCGTCCGCCGCCAGCGCCCAGGTGAACGGCCCGACGAGCGGGCTGTGAATGAGGACAAAGATTTCGTTGGTCATCACAATCTCCCTTCTGTCGAAGGCGTTTTTCGCTCAGAGCACAGGGCAGGGACAAGCCCTGCCCCTACCTGATTACAATCTCCCTTTTGTCGAAGGCGCTCTTCCTTCCCGCCTCGGGTCCATCATTGTCGCGGCGTCGAGCGCGCGGCCCAGGGCCTTGAAAAGCGCTTCGGCCTGATGGTGATCGTCGCGCCCGTAGAGGACGCGAGCGTGGACGTTGACTTTGGCGGCGGCGGCGAAACTCTCGACGAAATGCGCGACGAGCGAAGTGGGAAACTGGCCGATAGCCGGACTGCGCCACTGGGCGTCTACGACTGCATAAGGGCGGCCTGAAAGGTCAACGGCGACGAAGGCTAAGGTTTCATCCATCGGCGCATAAGCCGAAGCCATGCGGACGATGCCGTGCTTGTCCCCCAGCGCCTCGGCCAGCGCCTGCCCCAACGCCAGCGCCGTGTCCTCAATCGTGTGGTGCGGGTCAATATGCAGGTCGCCGACGGCCTTCGCCGTCAAATCAAACAGCCCGTGCACAGCCACGTGCGTCAACAGGTGATCCAGAAAGCCGACGCCCGTCGAAACGTCGTGCTGGCCCGCGCCATCTAAGACGAGAGAGAGTGTGATGTCGGTTTCGTTGGTGCGGCGGTGGATGGTGGCTGAGCGCATGGACTCACTCGTATTACGTATTGCGTATTGCGTATTCCGTAACTGGCTGATGCCTACGCAATACGAAATACGCAATACGCAACACGTCCTCAAAGTCGCCTGAGAACTTCCACCAACGCATCAGTCTGTTCCGGCTTTCCCGCGCTGATGCGGAGGCAGTCGGAGACGTAAGGCTTGTTGAAATGGCGGACCAGGATGCCCTCGCGTTCCAGGGCCGCCTGTATTTCCTTCGCCTCCCGCCCGACGACGCGGCAGAGGACGAAGTTGGCGCGCGAGGGGAGCGGCCGGAGATAGGGAATCTCGGACAGCGCCTCGGCCAGGCGGTCGCGCTCGGCAGTGAGCAGCGCAACTACACGGTCGAGATACTCGACGTCGTCCAGCGAGGCTATCGCCGCGGCCGCGGCGGCGACGTTGACATTATACGGCTGCTTGATCTTCCACAGGTAGGGCATGAGCCAGCCGGGAAACGCGCCGTAACCCACGCGCAGGCCCGCCAGCCCGGCGCGCTTGCTGAAGGTCCGGAGGACAATCAAGTTATCGTATTCCAGCGCCCACGACAGGCGCGACTCCTGTGAGCCGTGAAACTCGATATAGGCCTCGTCGAGAATAATCACGAGGGAGAGTTCGAGCAAGCGACGGAGTTCCTCATCAGAGATCACGTTGCCAGTGGGGTTATTCGGGGTGGCGAGGAAAAGCAGTTTTGGTGATCGGGTGATCGAGTGATTGGGCGGTTGAAAGGTCGACTCGATAGCCGGGATGTCTAACGAGAAGTCGTCACGGCGAGGAACTTCAACGACTTTCGCGCCGTTGACGGCGGCGTCGAAAGCGAACATGCCAAAGGTCGGCGGGCAGTCGAGGATGGCGTCGCCAGGCTGGAGAAACAGGCGCATGATGAGGTCAATCAGTTCGTCGGAGCCGCTGCCCGCGAAGAGATTTTCCGGCGGCAGGCCAGTATGCCGGGCCAGCGCGGCGCGCAGAGCGGTATTCTCCGGGTCCGGGTAAATGTGCGCGTACTCAATCTGCGCCAGGGTCGCCAGGGCTTTCGGGCTGGGGCCGTACGGATTTTCATTCGCGTCGAGCTTGACGATGTCGCGCGGGTCGCGCCCTAAACGTTTAGAGAGGATGTCAAACGGCACGATGGGCTTGTAAGCCTGCATCGTGACGATGTCGGGGCGGAGGAGAGAGATGAAAGACATGTCGCTTTGGTTTACCCAATACGGAATACGCAATACGGAATACGCCGAAACATTGCGTAGTACGTATTGCGTATTCCGTAAAAGTAACTGAGGTGCGCCATGAGCAAAACGTAAGCCCATCTTATCAC
>DAOTXG010000642.1:0-7866 GCA_034435515.1 Anaerolineales bacterium | reverse complement strand
CGCGCTCGTGCCCGGAGACGCCCGCCGCGAGCAGGTTCTGGCCGACGACGTCGAGCCGGGCCTGCTGAAAAGCGATCAGCGCCAGAGGCAGAAACGCGACGCCGGCGAAGGCCCGGCCCGCCCGTTGCGCGGCGGGGGTGGTCAGGCGCCCGGCCAGCCCAACCAACGCCGCGTAGAGGCGGTCGCTCAGCAGCGCCATCAACACCTGACCTACGGGGTACAAGTAGAGGAAGTAATGATTAATAACCCAGCGGGTGTGCGGGATGAAGGGCAGGATCGGGAGGCTGATCCACAAAGCCAGCATGAACCAGCCGGCAGCCGGCCTCTCATACCTTTTCAGCAGAGTGAGCGAGTACGCCACAGCCGCCGCGGCCGCGCCCGCCAGCCAGAGGACGACGAGGCTGTCAGCGCGCAGCCAGCGCCAGTCGGCCTGGCGCCAGAGGTCGGCGGCGCTGCCGAGTGTGTCGTAGATGGAGCGCGACCGGAACAAGTCGAGCGCCAGTTCGAGCGCCGTGAGGTTGATATCTAACTGTCCGCCCAGGCCAGAACGCATGACCTGCCAGTCCGCAAAACGGCTCCTCACCTGATAGACGATATAAGGCGCCAGGCTCAGAAGAAAAAGCCCGGCGGCTAAAACCAGCGGACGCCAGTGCAGGCGGCGATAGAAACACACGCCCAGGATGAAGAAAACCGGAAGCAGAGTCAGCGTCGTGACGTGGGTCTGGAAGGTGGCCGAGAAAAACAGAGCGCCGGCGAACAGGTAGCGCCCCCGCGGCTGCCCGGCGAAATACAGCAGCGCACACGCATACAGCCCGGCGGCGAAAACGGGGACAAAGCTGGCCTGCCAGATCAGGCGGGCGTAATACACCGCCCACGGCGACACGATCAAGAGCAGGCTGGACCACCAGGCGACGCGCCAGCCGAAAACGCGCGCCGTGGCGCAGGCGGCGATCAGCACGCCCAGCAGGCTCAGCCCTGCCAACAACCACGCCACCCCCATAAGATCCTCCCGGAAAAACAAGGGCAGCGCATACAGGTACAAGATCAACGGCGGGTTATGCACGCCCAGCGAGGTCAGATCCGACGTCAGCGGCAGCGGCCCGCCGTGAAGCCACTGCAGGGTCAGGTTTAGCGTCCGCGCCTGATCGTGCCAGATTTCGGTGTAGCCGAGATGCCGCAGGCGAAGCCAGAGGGCGAACAAGATCAGCACAGCGGTGAGCCAGGCGCGCGGCGACCGGCGCCAACCGGAAAACCGTTGCCAATCGAGCCGCCGAGACAATGCGCGTTGAGCGAGACGAGGGAGAGAGCGCAAGGACATGACAGGGAGAGATTATACAGGGAGAAGGCCGGGGATAGTCATTTTGACGACAAGTAATTTGGGACTAAGATAACGGGTGTGAACGAGATTCCCGCCGGCCCCCCGCCGCGCCTGCAACAAGAGCGTTACCGCCTCGCCGAGCGGCTGGGCGAGGGGAGCATGGGTATCATCTACAAGGCCCGCGACGAGACCCTCGACCGCGACGTCGCCATCAAATTCCTCCTGCCCGAAAGGGTCGGCGGCGCAGAGGCCAGCGCGCGCTTTTTGCGCGAGGCGCGCGCCGTGGCCCGCCTCTCGCATCCTCACATCATGACGCTCTACGACGTGGGGCGCGAGGGCGCGTGGCACTACCTCGTCCTCGAATACATCGCCGGCCAGGATTTGCACAGCCTGATGCTCGCGCGCGGCGCGCCGCTCCCCCTGCGTGAGGCCATCCAGGTTGTTCGCGGCGTCCTCGCCGCCCTGGCCTACGCCCACGATCTCAATATCGTCCACCGCGACATCAAGCCGGAGAACATCATGGTCACGCAGGGGGGACAGGTGAAAGTCACCGACTTCGGGCTGGCGATGGCGCGCGGCGAGGCGCGACTGACGCAGGAAGGGGCCATCGTCGGCACGGCGCTCTACCTCGCGCCCGAGCTCGTTACCGGGGCCGAGGCTGACTGGCGCGCCGACCTCTACGCCGTCGGCGCGATCCTCTACGAACTGCTCACCGGCCAGCCGCCGTTCACTGGCGACGACCTGATGACCATCTTCTCGCGCATCCTCACCGCGCCGCTTACCGCCCCGCGCACGCTCGCGCCCGGCCTCCCGCCCGCCGTCGAGCAGGTCATCCTCAAACTACTCTCGCGCGACCCGAACGACCGGTACGTCTCGGCGGACGAAGTCCTGGCGGCCCTGCCGGCCGAGGCCGAAATCGAGCCGGTCGCGGCTGACTCAACCGCCGCCGAGCGCGCCTCGCTCACCCTGCTAGAGCGCATCGTCCGCAGTTCCTCGACCGCGCTCAAAGCGTTGAAACCCGACCCTGACGATCAGCCGCTCGTCGCACTGACCCAAACTGCCGAGGCCGCGCAGACACAACTTACCCAGGCCCTCCTCGTCTACGCCGCGCTCGAAGACACGACCGCCGCCGTCGAGGCCGAGCGCCGCCGTCTCGCCGCGCTCCTGCAAACGCAGGTCGTCGAGCCGCTCAACCTGCTCCTCTCGCAGGCCGGGGTGTACGAACAAACTCTCGGCGCGAACCCGACCGCGCGCATGGCCGTCTCGGTGCTCACCAGCCTCGCGCGCCAGGTGATTCAACAGGTGCGCGACCTCGAAGCAAACCTGCATCCGACCATCCTCGAAACCCTCGGGCTGGAGCCCGCGCTCGAATCGTTGGTCAGTCAGACCATGCGGGCGCACGGCCTCCAGGTCTCTCTCTCCCTCGAACGGATGCGCGAGCGGCTCCCCGCCCCGGTCGAGCAGGCGCTCTTTCGCGCGACGCAGGACGCGCTCGACCGCACGCTCCGGCGCGCCCAGGCCTCCCAGGCCGTCGTCCGCCTCGAGCGCCGTGACGACCGCCTGATCTTCACCTACGCCGACAACGGCCTGACCCCGGCGGGCGAGGAGAGCCTCCGCCCGGCCCAGCAGCGCCTGGTTCAGTTAGGCGCGACGGTCAAAGCCCGCTTCAACCCGCATGGCAACTTCGAGATGACCGTCAGTTTCCCCCTCGAAAAGCCGGTAGACCTGACCCCGCGCGAACTGGAGACGCTGCAGCTGCTGGCCGAAGGGCTGAGCAACAAAGAGATCGCCCGCGCGCTGGCGGTCAGCCCGCGCACAGTCAACTTCCACCTCGACAACATCTACTCCAAGCTCGGCGTCAGTTCCCGCACCGAGGCCGCCATTTACGCCCTGCGGCACGGCTGGGTGCGGAAGCCGGGCTGATAACCCCCACCCAACCCTCCCCCGTTCGCAAACTGCGCGAACAGGGGAGGAAGCCAGCGCACCCCTCCCCTGTCCGGGAACTTCCGGACGGGGGAGGGGCCGGGGGTGGGGGTCTCCCCCGTCAAATTAACAGGTGGAAACCCGTCATCTGCCCGTTCTGCCGGGGCGGGCTTTCGGCTATCCTGTGAACGGTTCAACGGAAAGCCACGCTCACATGACTCTCTCCAGCACCTCATCTCAAAAAATCACCCGGCGCATCGGCGCAACGGCCGGCCTCGTCGAGGTCGCAGGTAACGACATCTATTACGAAGTCGCCGGCGAAGGGCGCCCTATTGTCTTTCTGCACGACGGCCTGATCCATCGCGTGGGCTTCGTCCATCAATGGGAGGCCTTTTCCCAAGACTTCACGGTCATCCGCTACGATCGTCCCGGTTATGGCGATTCCCGCCCTCCCAAAGCCGCCTACTCGCACGTGGGGACCCTGAAAGGCTTGCTGGACTTGATGGGTCTTGAGTCGGTCATTCTCATCGGGGGTTCAGCCGGCGGCCGGTTAGCCATAGATTTCGCGCTTACTCACCCCGACCATGTCAACGCGCTCGTGCTGGTCGGTGCGGTGGTGAGCGGGCTGGAGTTCAGCGACCACATGTGGTACCGGGGGTGGCGCAACGAGTGGGGCGAGACCTGGGCTGACCATCTCGAATTCTGGGCCAACGACCCGTGGCTCATTGCAAAGGAAAATCAGGCGGCGCGCGCGTTCTTCCGCCAGGCGCTCACGGCCTCGCCGCAGAACCTGGAAAACTTTCCTGTCCCCGTATTGGACGACTTCAAGTCCGTGCGACGGCTCTCCGAGATTCAAGCGCCCACCCTGCTCGTCATCGGCGAGTCCGACATTGCCGATAACCATGCCCAATCCGGCGTCATGCACTTCTGCATCCCGGGCGCAGAAAAACAGATTGTCACCCATTCCGGCCATCTCGTTTACTTTGAGCAGCCAGAAAAATTCAATCAGCTGGTTCTCGACTTTCTGGCGCGCCGCCTGGACTCAGAGCCTGACTGATGAATAGTGGCCTGGTCTGAACGAAATTGCCAAGGCCCGACCAGCAAATTGTCTTATCCTGCGGAAAGTAAGAGGCAAGAGATGTTATCCACAAACCATTCCTGGCTTCTGTCCCAGCTCCACCAGGCCAAAGGTGTATCAAGTTCACGGTTAGCGTCAGAATTGGCATTATTGCTCGCCATCCTGTTAACGGCTTGCAGTGCGCCCGCCACGCCCAATCCTTGCGCCGCCTCCCCTGCTCAGGCGGCGACCAGCCAGTCACCGGTTAGCCTAGTCGAGTCAGCCTGGAAGATTGATGGCAGCCCAAACAAATTCAATCGGCCAACCGAACTGGCGCTGGATGCGCAAGGGAATCTGTACGTCGTTGACGGTGGAAACCACCGGATTCAAAAATTCGACTGCACGGGAAAGTTCCTTTTGATGTGGGGCAGCCGTGGCAGCGGCGATGGGCAGTTTCTGTTCCGAGACCGGGGGCATTATGGCGCGGTAGCGGTAGATAGAGAGGGCCGTGTCTACGTCGCCGATCACAACTACCGGATACAGAAATTCGATAGTAACGGCACATTCATCGCAAAATGGGGCAGTCAAGGCAACGGCGACGGGCAGTTTGGCGACTACATTGGTTTGGCCGTAGATAGCCAGGGGAACGTTTACGCCGCCGATCCGGTTAATCACCGCATCCAGAAGTTCGATAGCAATGGGACATTTCTGGCGAAGTGGAGCCCGCCTAAATGCAGCGACTTCAGCCCCAGGCCTGTGGGCATCGCCATTGATAGCCAGGGGAATGTCTATGTGACAGACCCAAATAGTCACTGCATCCAGAAATTTGACAGCCAGGGGACATTTCTCACGCAACTGGGCGACTTCAGCGAAACCGAATTGCCGATTGGCATTGCAGTGGACACACAGGAAAATGTCTATATTACAGATAACGCTTACGGCGTTATTGAGAAGTTCGACAGTAATGGGAGGCTGTTAGCGAGATGGGATAGCTCGGGCGTTCCGGGCGGCCAGTTCAACAGCCCGCAGGGCATAGCGGTGGATGTACAGGGCAACGTATACGTGGTTGAAGTCAGCGGTGAGCGTATTCAGAAATTTCGGCAACCTTAATGGCGAATACGGTCGTATTCCATGCCAACGCTCATCACGCAGCCCGACCAACTCACATCAGACTGGCTCACGCAGGTCTTGCACGCTAAAGGGCATCTGCCCACGGGCGCAGTCACGGCAGTGAGCGCCGAACCCAGTCGGCCCGGCGCCTCCCTGATTGTCCCGCTGGAGGCGGCTTATTCCGCCGACGCCCCGGCTTCCGCGCCGAAACGCTTGATTTTCAAATCTTCCGGCGGACAACTGGCCGGCGCGGGCAAGGGCGAGGTCGAGTTCTATCGGGCCACTGCCGGCAAACCGGATGGCCTGCCCATCCTCCGGGGCTACGCCGCCGAATATTCGGGCGAGACGGGCGAGTTCTATTTGTTGATGGAGGACCTGTCTGAGACGCACGCCGCCCACCCGCCCTCGATGCTTCCGCCCATCCGCGCGCAGGCCGAGATGATCGTGGATGCCTTCGCCCACCTGCACGCTTACTGGTGGGACAACCCCTATCGGCTATCCGCCCTTGGCTACCTGCTCTACCCCGCCTGGCAGTGGGCCGCCGACCTGCCCGATTTCATCTGGTGGCACCACGCGGAGCGCACCTGGCTGGCATTCCACGAGTTGAAGTGTGAAGACCTATTAGGAGAACAACCATGACCATAGAACCCACCCCCCTCGCCCCGCTTGACCCAATCCTGCAAGACCCCGAAGTGACCGAGATTTTGATTGACGGCTACCAGACCGTCTACATCGAAAAAGGCGGGAAGCTGGTTGACGTGCCGACGCCGTTCCGCGACAACGATCACTTGATGGAAACCATCACCTTCATTGCCAGCCAACTCGGCCGCCGCGTAGATGAAAGCCACCCCATCGTGGATTTGCGCCTGTCGGACGGCTCGCGCGTCAACATCGTCGCCCCGCCCATCTCGCTCGTCGGGCCGGCCATGACCATTCGCAAGTTCTACAAAAGGCCGCTCACGCTGGAAGAGATGCTCCAGTCCGGGTCGCTGAACGACGACCTGGTCCAATTTCTCAAGGCGTGCGTCGCGGGCCTGGCGAGCATCGCCATCGTCGGCGGGACGGGCGCGGGCAAGACCGTGTGGTTGAACACCCTCGCCAACATGATCGGGGACGACGAGCGCATCATCACGTGCGAGAATGCGGGCGAGCTGCGCTTGCGCCACCGGCGGCGGGTGGCGATGGAAACGCGCCCGCCAAACCTCGAAGGCCGGGGCGAGGTCTCGATGACCGACCTGGTGATTAATGCGTTGAAGATGCGCCCGGAGCGCATCGTCGTGGGCGAGGTGCGCGGGGGCGAGGCGCTGCACCTGCTGGCGGCGATGAACACCGGCCACGACGGCGCGATGTTCACGCTGCACGCCAACAGCCCGCAGGATGCGCTGGCGCGGCTGGAGACGATGGCGGCCAGCGCCAATCCGTCCATCCCCCTCCTCGCCCTGCGTGAGCAAATCGCCAGCGCGCTGAACTTCCTCGTGCAGGTCGAGCGCCTGCGCGACGGAACGCGCAAAGTCGTCCGCGTCACCGAAGTCGAAGGGATCGAAGGCGGCGTGATCCGGCTGGCGGATATCTTCGTCTATCAGCAGACGGGCTTCGAGAACGGCGTGGTGCAGGGCCGCCACGCGCCGACCGGCAAAATCCCGGCCTTCCTGCGGTCACTGCGCGAGCGCGGCCTCCATCTGCCGATGGAGATGTTCGTGCCGAAGATGGGGTGAAGAACTGCGCCCGGCGCAGGGGCCGGGCGCAGTCAACCGGTGTTGGGCTTCACTTACTGCTCGTCAGTCCTTCACCACCAGCGGCAGGTAGAGCGAGGCGCATTTGGTGACGATGTCGAAAGGCTCGCCGTTCAGCGCGTTGTAAAGCCACGCCGTCGGCGCGACGCCGTGCCAGCGCGTGGTCCACACGCCGCCGCCGGAAAAGTCGTCGGGCGAGCCAGGCATGGCGCCGTCCGCGCGCTGCTGCGCCAGCAGTTCCAGCAGCAGGTCGTCTGCGCCCTCGCCGCAGAGCGCGATGTACTGTCCCGTGCCCTCGTTCCACACCGACCACGGGCCGCCCTGCCCGTCGAAGCCGAAGAGCGGCCCGCCCTGCGCCGGGAGGCGCAGAACGTCGCGGGCGTAACTGAGCGCGCGCCGGGCTTTTGCTTCCTCGCCAATCGCTTTGAGAAAGGCCGCGCCCCACGTCTGGTTGTCGAGGTATGGCTGTTGCCAGGCTGCGCCGTCCGGCTGTGTCATGCCGCCCTGAAAGCGTCCCATCGCCTCATCCCAGAACTTGGTCAGGAGGCAGGCTTTGATTTTGTCGGCCTCGTCGGCGTAATCTGGCCCGGCGGAGTGGAATGCCCACCAGCTGTCAATCGTGCCCTCGGTGGTCGCTCTCGGTTGGCGGGGCGGGTCTGGCACGACCAGACACCCATCCTCAGCCCTGATCCATTGCGCCAGCCAGTCCGCGCCCTTGCGGATGG
>DAOTXG010000641.1:0-4734 GCA_034435515.1 Anaerolineales bacterium | reverse complement strand
CCAGTTGACCGTTACCCGCCAGGGGTCGTCATCGCCAGGGTCGCTGAAAGCGCCCAGGGCGAAAGCGGTGAGAGCGCCCTCGTCGGCGGGCTGGCCGGCGGGCGTCGTGACACTCGGCTGGACGTTTTCGACGGTGATCGAAGTTGAATTGCTGCCGGTACCGCCGGACTGGTCGGTAACACTCACTGTGACTTGATAGACCCCCTCATCGGCGTAGACGTGGCCTCCCTGGCAGAGGTCATTAGCAGGCACGGCGCCGGGTTGGTCTCCCGTCCCGTCGCCGTAGTTGATGGTGCAGGTGTACTGTGTTAGGACCGCGTCGCTAAACTTGGCCGACACCTCAACGCTGTGGCCTTCGAGACGCTCTCCAATCACTTGAGGCGCAACCACACTGGGCAGGACGTTGACGACCTGGATTGTGGTGGCTACGACCGCACCGGCATATGACATCTGCACGGTGTTGAGTGAGTTGCCCGCTCCGGCCATGAAAGTAGCCGCTGAGCCGGACGCATCGTCAAACTCCCCGTCCCCGTCGAGATCCCAGGCATAGGGCGCCTCCGGTGGATCCCAAAGGATCCGGGCAGCAGTCGCCTCGTCGTTAAACTCATCGGCCTCGCCGTCTCCGTGATGCTGGCATTCATCTGGAAGGTTCGCGACGTTAGATACCGCGACAACGCCGCCTGTGCCGCTGCAGGAAATCCAGCCATGATTGCCTCCCTGGGCATCCGCCCAGGATTCGTTAGCGTCGTCGTCGAAGATTTGCAGCGTTGAACCCTCCGGGCCGGACCAGCGGAAGGAGGTCATACAGTCATTGAAACCATCTTTACCGTCGCTGCATTCGCCCAAGTAGCCATCAAGTTTCGGAAAATCGTGGAAATTATCCAGCGTCTGGTCGGCCCAGTCCATTGTCACCCGGATGCCCCTAAAAAGACTGTCCTGGTACATATTCACCCAGGGCTGAACCACGTACACCGCGCCGTTAAGGGTCAGCGATCCTCCTTCGTTGATGGTATGGGGCCCCCCCAGGTGATTGGGCCGGAACTGAGGGCCGGAGGCGCGAGCGCCATCCCGCAACTCCGCCATCGTGACCGTATCGTCAGGGCCAATGTTGTAATGGTGGGTGGCGTAATAAAGCAATTCTCCGCTCGGACTGATGTAGACGCCGACGCCGGCGCTAAAGTCCGCTTGCTGCGGCTTCGGAAAGGGGATGCCATCGGAGAACCGGGGTGGGAAAAGATCACCTGGGCTTGACAGTCGCTTTTTGACTTCTTTCCTGATCCCCTCTAAGGACGCGGTTTGCCCCTCGCCAAATCCGGTGACCTTCAACAAATACATCACGTCATCGCCACTGACTACAGGGGCGAAAGTATGCGTGTTGCGTGAAGCGATGAGGTACAGGCTCCCGTCAGTTTGATTCACAAAATTGAGACTCTGGACTGGATAATCGTCGGTTGTATGCAAGCCTTTATCGCCGTCATCAATGGGCCAGTAACCATCCAGGCTAAGATCGTCCAGATCTTTGATCTCCAGTGTTGTATGCAGCTGAAACTCGAAACCCTCGTCGAAGAAGCTGGTCTTGTTGGAGCGATAGAACTCGACGGTATCATTATTCCCCCAGGTGGCGATCAGAAAAAAGCGCCCGTCGGGCAACTTCGTCATGCCGATCACGCCAAAATTGTGACTGTCTGATGTCAGTTCGTAGTCCAGCTTCTGGGGATTGGTCGGGGCCGAAGCATCGTAGAAGACCACCTTGCTCATCGGGTCGCCGGCGTCCTTTGGATCCTCGAGCGGAACGGCCAGAATATCGCCGACCATCTGGATGCCGCCGGGATGTTGATAATCATCATAGGGGATATTCCTGATGACTTTGTCGGTGGAGGGTGGTTTCGTATCCGGGGTCTCATCCTCCTTATCCAGACGATTAGAGCGCAGTCGTTCTCCATCCTGGTCGCGTGAGCCAAACTGGACGACCATCAGGCTGCCGTAGAAATCTGAATCATTTTTGTTGCCGCTGCGTGTGACGTAGAAAACAGGTTGGATGTCCGTCCTGGGCGAACGCGCTATCCCCTGGAAATGCTCTGTTGTTGGAAGCGGGGATGTATCTGGCGCATCACCCATGTAAAATCCGAGCCATTCCCCCTGGCTGGTGAGTCTAAGGAAGGCATCCTCGACGTTCGGGATAGCCAGGTTCTCTTCGCTGACATCCACACTTGCCTGAGTGACGGGGCTTGTCGTTTGACTGCCGAATACCAGGAGCAAGAGTACTCCGACGACTGCTTGACCCGCTCGTAATGTCAATGTCCGCTTGTTCATGGCATCACCTCTCTGCTGATGGCTACAATTCACGGATGACTGGGACGGAGTTATGCGATTTTTCGTAACTTTGATGTTTGCGGCGAAATCTGACCCCTTTAGTCCTATATTGTATATCGCTTTTGTCAGAGATAGGTTACGTGGTCAGGAAAAAATCCCAGGGCAGACCGACGGGGTTTTCAAACTGTTGACAAAAACGATAGTCGTGCTAAACTGTTTGCGACGGCGCGTTCCGCGCCGATTCTTGGAAAGGAGACGCACTGGATGACAAGCATCACCATCCGCCATCGCGGTTATGTCTTCCCCAACGGTGGTGGGGAGGCTGTGCCTTGTCGTAGTGCGCCTGCTGGCTGAACGTTTACATCGTCTCCTGGCGATTTTACGGCCACAGTCGCGCTTGCGCCCTGTGGCCGTTTTCTTTTATGCGGCCTGGGCGTCTGGGATGCCTGTGGCCGTTTTGGGTCAACGGATGGAACAGATTAGGCGATTTCCGCTGCTATTTATGGAATAGAGAGGATTCGGCATTTCGACGCCGGCGGTTGGAAACCGCGCCTACACAAAGCGAAGCCAGCCTTCGCTGGCTCAACCTAATCGGCGGAGGCCGATTTCGCCTTGTGTTGCTGCGATTTCAATCGCCGGGGCAATTACCGAATGCTCTCAATACGCAATACGCAATACGGGATACGTTATGTCTCAAACAACTCTTCTCGACCTGAAACACACGTTGTCCGACAACCGGCTGATCGGTTTGTGGCGGATGTTGTCCGGTTTCCGGTTGACCTACTCCGGCGCGATCCTCAGCCTGGGGCTGTCCACCGGGGCCAAGACGGCGACGTTTTTCCTCATCCGCTACCTGGTGGACGACGTGCTGGGCCGGCCGGACATGGCCCGCCTGCTCCCGCAGGTGGCGCTGGGGTTTATCGGCCTGGCGCTCCTGGAAGGGACGTTCACCTTCCTGAGCGGGCGGCTGGCCTCGCGCACGGCAGAAGGCATCGCCCTGCGCCTGCGCAACTACCTATTCGACCACATCCAGCGCCTCTCGTTCACTTACCACGACCGCACCCCGACCGGCGACCTGATCCAGCGCGCGACCTCTGACGTGGACGCGGTGCGCCGCTTTTTCGCCGATCAGGCCATCGGCATTGGGCGCATCGGTCTGCTGTTCGTCGTCAACTGGATCGCGCTCTGGAACCTGAACGGCCAACTGGCCCTGTTCTCGGTGATCGTCGTCCCAATTGTCCTCGTTATGTCCACCTTCTTCTTCAAGCGCGTTTCCAAGGTGTACGAGGCCTATCAGGATCAGGATTCCAAACTCTCCACCACTTTGCAGGAGAACCTGACCGGCGTGCGGGTCGTGAAAGCCTTCGCCCGCCAGGCTTACGAGAAAGAGAAGTTCGAGCGCGACAACCAGGAGAAGTTCCGGCGCGGCAAACGGCTGCTGAGGATGCACTCGCTCTTCTGGCCCACCGCCGACGTGCTGTGCAACGCGCAGATACTGACCGGGTTCGGCTACGGCGCGCTGATGACGATGCGCGGCGCGATCTCGCTGGGCGACTACCTGGCGTACATGGGGATGGTCGTCCTGCTCATCTGGCCGATGCGCGAGTTGGGCCGCATGATCGTGCAGGCCTCCACGGGGATGGTCTCGCACGGGCGGCTGATGGAGGTCATCCGCGAGGAACGCGAGCCGATTGACGAAGGCGCGCACCGGCCGGCGCGCGAGAGCCGGGTGCGCGGCGCCATCGAGTTCGAGGGCGTCGGTTTCGAGTATGCGGCCGAGAGCCGCGTGCTGAAGGACATCACCTTCGCCGTCCGGCCCGGCCAGGTCGTGGCCCTGCTCGGCCCCACCGGCTCGGGCAAGACCTCGCTCGTCAACCTGCTCCCGCGCTTCTACGACTACACGAGCGGGCGGCTGACGCTCGACGGCATCGAGTTGAAACATTACCCGCGCTACTATCTGCGCCACCAGATCGGCATCGTCGAGCAGGAGCCGTTCCTGTTCTCGCGCACGATCCGCGAGAACATCGCCTACGGCATGGGCCGCGAGGTCTCGGACGCCGACGTGGAAGCGGCGGCGCGGGCGGCCGCCATCCACGACGTGATCCTGAGCTTCCCCGACGGCTACAACACTCTCGTCGGCGAGAAAGGCATCACCCTCTCCGGCGGGCAGAAACAGCGCGTCGCCATCGCGCGCACGCTGCTGAAAGACCCCGGCATTTTGATCCTCGACGATTCGACCTCGGCGGTAGATACTGAAACCGAGGCCCTCATCCGCGAGGCGCTGGAGAAACTGATGCGCGGCCGCACGACGTTCATCATCGCTCACCGCATCCAGAGCGTGATGAACGCCGACCTGATCCTGGTGCTGGAGCAGGGGCGCATCGCCCAGCGCGGCGCGCACGCCGAGCTGCTGAGGCAGGA
>DAOTXG010000640.1:0-4534 GCA_034435515.1 Anaerolineales bacterium | reverse complement strand
CCGCGCGGCTGAGGTCGGACACTTTGAGATGCACGTGGCCGATGAAGGTTTGAGGGTGAACAGGAGGGTTGGACATGAGGGGCCTTTGGTTTGGATTGGGTTGTGTATTTCGTATTACGTATTGCGTATTGCGTATTCCATATACTCTCCGTATCAATACGCAATACGTAATACGCAATACGCTCACGTAATACGCAATACGCTCATTTCACTAGAGTTGCTTTTTCATCCATCTGGCGATCGCCGCCAGCGACTCCTGGCTCGCGTGGTGTTCCATCGGGAACTCGTGGTATTCCACGTCCGCGCCGGCCTGGACGAGATAATCGCGCGCCTCCCTTCCCCACTCGACCGGGATCACGGGGTCGTACGCGCCGTGCGTGATGACGAACGGCTTGCCCCGCAGCCCCGCCCCGTCAACCTTCAGCCCGGCGTTGAGCGGGATGTAGCCCGACTGCGCGACGACGCCCGCGACGCGGCCCGGCTGCGCCAGCGTGAACGAGTACGACATCATGCTCCCCTGGCTGAAGCCGAGCAGGAACAGCCGCCCCGGGTCAGCCGGGTAGACCGCGAGCGCCTCGCCGACGAAGCGGTCGAGCGTCTCCATCGCCGCGTCGAAGGTGGCCTGGTTGGGGACGCCGATGCCCTCCAGCCGGTACCACTCGTAGCCGCCCATCAGGTCGAGCGGCGCGCGGGGGCTGATCCACAGCAGGCGGTCATCCAGGTAGGGCGCCAGGCTGATCAAGTCGGCCTCGTTGCTCCCGCGCCCGTGCAGGCAGATGACGGCCGGGTAAGCCTCGGCCTTGTGCGCCGGAAAGCGGGTGAGGTGCGGGAGGGAGAGAGTTGCAATCACAGCGGACATTCGGAATTCAAGGAACTCAAGGAACTCAGGGAACTTGGGCCGTGCCTTGAGTTCCTTCGAGTTCCTTCAGTTCCTTCAAGTTCCTTGAGTTCCTTCAAGTTCCTTCATTTCCTTTGTTTCCTGCCCCTCGCCGGCGCGAGCCACTTGTCCCCCCACGCATTCAGCCCCTCGACCACCGGGCCGAGGTCGTTGCCTTTGCGCGTCAGGCTGTACTCCACGTGCGGGGGCAGGGAGTTGACCTCCGTGCGCGCGACCAGGCCCTCGTTCTCCAGCCGTTTGAGCCGCTGCGAGAGCGTGGCCGGGTTCAGCCCGCCGAGTTTCTTCTGCAATTCGCAGAAGCGCAGGCGTTGAGCGCCGGCCTCGTGCAGGTGATGGATGATCAGCAGCGTCCACTTCTGGCCGAGCAGGTCGGTGGCGGCGGCGATGGGGCAGAAATTTTCCTGGGTCATAGCGTGTCCAAGACCGGTCAGGTCTCGCAGACCTGACCGGTCTGAACGGCGGCGATGGCGACGTGCGACGCACTCCCGATGCGCGTCGCACGTGAATGCCACGTGTGAACAGTACTATTCGGGTCGGTTTACTATGAAAATTATAGCACTATGGAGAGCATAGCGCAAGGGCGAGGAATTAAAGACGACCGGCGCCGAAAAGAGGGAACGGAAGGAACTCAGGGAACTGAGAAGGGCCCGCGCCCCGTTGTACAACCCGGCGAAAGTCTCTCACCGGCTTTGTCCCCTTGTTCAGGCATTGTTCCAGTCCTCGTCGTCAAACGGATTGTCCCAGAAGTCGAGGCTGCTTTGAGCCGCTAAGAGCAGTTCGGCAAAAGCATCGTCGGCGGCTTCGATGACAAAGACGATGACGTGCGCGCCCGGAGGAAAGGGAACCGTTACGACCGTCGCCAGGCCCTCGTCTTAACCCTCTTCCAACCCGGCGAATGCCCGCCCCGACCCTCGAGCAAAAATTTCACCGCATCGTTTCCCCTCCACCCTAGACCCTGAGGGTCTCCAAGACCCTCAGGGTCTGCTTTTTAGACGGCGACTGACAACTGGCTTACAGAATCGACTCTCTCAAACTAAAGCGGCTATGATCTAATCCCTGAGGTATATAACTGATATGGGCTGGGGCTGTACCCGATAGATGCGCTTGCGTGTCTGTATCTTACCGTACCACCGATGACCACGCTTGACGGCATTGGCGGTAGACGGGAGCGCCTGTCCCCGTTTCCGGTGAAATTTTAGGTGATATGCCCCCTGTTAACCCACGTTTGCGACTTTCGGTCACTTTGCTGCTCGTGATAGGCGCCGTCGGGCTTGGCTCATTCACGCCCGGTTCTCACGCCTCCGCCCAGGATCATGCCGCCTCTCCCTGGAAGGTTCGGGCTATTGAAACCGCCGATCTCGGTGTGCTCAACCCGGCCGGCCTGACTTTCTCGCCTGTGGCTGACGCGCTCCTGGTTCTGGAAGGCCGCGGCCCAGGCCAGCCCCCGGGCCGAACCGCCAGTATCGCCCTGCTCACCCTCGACGAAGACCCGCTCGACTCCGTGTCGGTCGCGACCGGGATTGCCGAGCCGTTGAACATCGCGTTTGATGGTCGGGCTAATCGCCTGTTGGTCTTTGACGCCGCTGCCAACGAACTGGTGGCCATCCAGACCGGGGCGGCCGGCTTGCCGGAGGCGTCGGCGGCAGCCATCACCCGTTTTGAGGCCCGGCCGCTGGGCCTCCAGCGCCCGCGGGGCATGGCCGTCGATCCGGCGAGCGGCCGCGTGTTTATTCTGGATGGCGACGCGCCCCGGATTGTCCGCCTGGACCCGGGCCCGAACCAGACTCTCGACGGCGCCGCCGCCCTCCGCGAGGGCCGGATTTCCCAGGTGAACCTGCAGCGGTTGGGGCTGGTGGATGTCCGGGGGCTGGCTTTCAATCCGGCGAATGGGCATCTCTATGTGTTGAGCCGGGCGCGGCAAACGCTCTACGAACTCGACCAGGCGGGCCGGCTGATCGCGAGCGCCGACCTGGCGCCTTTTCGGCTGCTTCAACCGCAGGGCATGGTCTTCGCCCCCAGCGGGGACCACACCGACGACCCGGCCAGCATGAATCTGTACCTGGCCGACAGCGGCCAGCCGGGCCAGATCGTCGAGCTGTCGTTCCAGCCGGCGGTGGATCTGGCCGCCAGCGCGGCTCTCCTGCCGACGACGCTGGTTCAAACCATCGATACCTCAAACGCCGCCTGGAATCCTTCCAGCCCGGACCCGGCCGGAATTGCTTACCGTACGAACGTCGGACGACTCCTGATCAGCGACAGCGAAGTCGAGGAAATGCCGAATTACTTTGTGGGCGTCAACGTCTTTGAGGCGACGACGGCGGGGGCCCTGGTCGCGACCTGCAGTACGACGTCGTTCTCGAACGAGCCTACGGGGAGCGCTTTCAACCCCAATAATGGGCATATCTTCTTTTCGGATGACGATCGTGACAGAATCTATGAGGTCAACCCAGGGCCGGATGGAGTGTATTGCACGGCAGACGATACGAGTACGTCTGTCAACGTCAGGACTGCTTATGACATTAATGACCCGGAGGGTGTGGCTTACGGGCAGAATACGATTTTTATCGCCGGCGGAGTCGACGCCGAGGTGTACCTGTTCAGCCTGGGACCGAATGGCACATTAGGCGGGGGCGAGGACGGGCCAATGACGCATTTTGACACCTATGCGGCGGGCTTCCGCGATCTGGAAGGAATCGAATACAACGAGGATCGAGGCACGCTCTTTATCGTCAGCACCACCGGCGGCGACCGGTATTTAGGGGAGATGGAGTTAACGGGGACGCTCCTCGACGTGTATGATCTTGCTTACCTGGGGAGCCAACCGCGCTCGGGCCTGGCTCTCGCCCCGGGCAGCGTGGACCCGGGCGTGAAAAATATCTACCTGGCCAGTCGGGGCGTCGACAACGATACCGACCCGAACGAGAACGACGGCAAGATATACGAAATCAGTCTCGACCAGCCGGCCGTGACGGCCACGCCCAGCCAGACCCCCACCCCGGGCCCCTCCCCCACGCCGACGAACACCCCGACCGCGACGCCCACGCCCAGCAACACGCCGACGCCAACTGCGACTGTCACGGAAACGCCTGCGCCGAGCAACACTCCCACGCCGACGCCAACCGCGACCGTCACGGCGACGCCTTCGCAGACGCCGACGGCAACGCATACCCCCACCAGCACCTTCACCCCCAGCCCCACGGCCACCAGCGTGGGCGCCTTGCTCGTCGTGATCAACGAGGTGGCCTGGAGCGGCACGGCGGCTTCCGACTTTGACGAGTGGATCGAGTTATACAATCCCAACAGTTTTGCGGTGAACCTGTCGGGGTGGACTCTCCACGCCGCCGATGACTCGCCCAGCATTGCCTTGTCCGGCTCAATCCCGGCCGGCGGCTATTTCTTGCTCGAGCGAGGCGACAGCACCGTCAGCGATATCCCGGCCGATCAAGTTTATGGAGGCGCGCGCCTCAGGGATACTGGCGAGCCCCTGCTGCTCCGGGACCCGGGCGGCTATGTGATCGACTCGGCGAATGGGGATGATGGCGCCTGGCCGGCGGGCAGCGCTTCGCCGGGCTTCTACTCCATGGAGCGCGTTGACGCCTCACTGCCCGACAGCGCGGCGAACTGGGCGTCCAACGA
>DAOTXG010000639.1:0-17512 GCA_034435515.1 Anaerolineales bacterium | reverse complement strand
AGATGAGCGGCAGGCGCGGATCGGCGAGCATCCGCTCGCCGACTTCCTCGTTGCCGCCGACGACGAGATTGAAGACTCCTCGCACCCCGTGGTCGGCCATCACCCGGTTGCAGATGTGCTGGACGGCCAGCGCGCACAGCGGCGCGACCGGCGACGGCTTCCACACCAGCGTATCCCCGCAGGCCGCCGCAATCGCGGCGTTCCACGACCACACGGCGGTGGGGAAGTTGAAGGCGGTGATGATGCCCACCACGCCCAGCGGATGCCACTGCTCGTACATGCGGTGGCCGGGCCGCTCGGACTGAGTGGTCACCCCGTACAACTGGCGCGAGAGGCCCACGGCGAAGTCGCAGATGTCAATCATCTCCTGCACTTCGCCCAGGCCCTCGGCCCTGATCTTGCCCATTTCCAGCGTGACCAGCTCGCCCAGCGGCTCTTTCAGTTCGCGCAAAGCGTCGCCCAGGTCGCGCACAACCTGACCCCGCTTGGGCGCGGGCATATCCCGCCAGGTGGTGAATGACTCTGCGGCTTTGGTCACGACGGCCTGGTATGCGACTGCGGTGGCCTGAACTATTTTGGCAATAGCCTCGCCCGTAGCCGGGTTGTACGAAACCAACTCCGCGCCATGTGGGTCGGCGACCCAGCCCCCCGGCCCGTAACAGGCGCCCGGGTTGACCTCTTGCAGATTCAGTTTTTCCAGCAGGGCCTTCATTCGTTCTGTCTCCTTGTGGGCGATAAAAATTCGTGGCCGCGGCATCCTCATGCTATGGCCGCGGCATCCCCATGCTGTGGCCGCGGCATCCCCATGCTGTGGCCGCGGCATCCCCATGCTGTGGCCGCGGCATCCCCATGCTGTGGCCGCGGCATCCCTATGCCGGGGCGGCATCATGCCGCGCTCAGCACCATTCGTAGGTGAAGTTCTCGTAGAACTCCTCGGCGGCGTGGAATTCCTCGTCGCTGATCAGCCCAAGCCGCCATTGAATCTGGGCGATCTCGTAGCGAATATCGGCGCGCGTCTCCTTGCTGGTCACGATCTCCAGCTTCTTCTGCAAGACTTCGAGGCGGCTGCGCAGCGCCTCCTCGTCCAGCGGCTCGTCCCTCTTCGACTCGTCAGCCATCGTTCGCCTCCACTCTGACCAACCTCGATCCCTTCGACTTCGCTCAGGACAGGCCTTCCGCCTCAGTCGGCAAGTTACTCACCCTCCCGCCGCCCGTGTGCGCGCAAAACCTGCCCGGCGCGGAGTCCGAAGTCTCCCGACTTCGGCCAAAATCAGGAGATTTTGGACTCCGGCGCAATTCGGTTGACAACCTCTGCGTGCACACCGCCACCCTGACCACCCGACCGCTTCGCGCGACCGCCCGACCATCCGACCACCCGACCACGTGACTATCCGACTACGCCGGCGTGCGCCTGACGCCAAAGGGTTGTTCCAGGCTGAGCACCAGCGGCGGCGCGCCCCGGTTGGTCAGCGTGCTGGCCCGGCGCAGGTAGCCCACGCGTTCCGGGACACAGGCGTTCACGGGACAGGCCCACTTGCAGCGCGGCACAGGGAAATAGCCTTCGCACTCGATGCAGACGTCCGGGTCAATGACGTACTGATCCGGCCCCGGTGCAATGGCGCGCACCGGGCACTCCATCTCGCACGCGCTGCAATTGATGCACTCGGCAGTAATCATGTACGACATGACTACACGACCTTCTGTCCATAGGCGTTCGTCAGCCCGGCCGCGGCGACTCGTCGGGCGATGATGTCTTGGTCCGTCGTGTACAGGCCGCGTTCCTTCATGCGCTGGAAGTAGACCGAGCCGGAGAAGGTGTACTTCTTTGTCAGACCCTCTTCGGTTTCCATCTCCTCCCGCACGTACTTGATCGCGTCGCCGACGGCCAGCGTCTCGGACAGCGTGAGCAGCGGTTGGCCGGCCAGGCAGCGCACGGCGTTGTGGCCGGCCAGCGCGCCGGTGACCATGGCTTCCGTATGCCCGACCAGCAGCCCGGCCTTCTCACCCCCGCAGAACAGGTTATCCACGGCGCCCACCACGCGCATCGTGTCGTCGCGCGGCGAGAGCGCCGAATAGCGCATCGAGTTGCCGATGGTGCCGGAATAAGGGTCCTCGTAGCGCACGTCCTCCAGCCCCGGCACCTGGCGCAGTTGGTCCAGCGGGACGTACGAGGTCATGAGCTTGATCTGGCCGGTGTCGAGCAGGATGACGTTCTGGGCGTATTCTGCGGTCGCATATTGCTGGCAGGCCTTCGTGCCCAGCTTCTTCATGTTGACCAGGTGCGAGGGCATAGGGAGGATGGCCAGGCCGGTCTCTTCCAACTGGCGGAGGAGCTGCGGCGCGACGGTATCCTTGTTGAGCTTGCAGGAGCCGCTCATCGCCCCAATCGTCCCATCGGCCTTTTTGCCCTGGCGCTCGGGCGTGCCGGTCAGCCCAGTCAGGCTCACGCGCGGGCCAAAGGTGGGGCAGCGCACGATGCACATGACGCAGCCGTTGCCGTATTCCGTGCAGAAACTTTGCGAGCCGACGGTCCCCGTCGCATCCACAAAGATGTCGCCTTCAAGCCGCGTGCCATTTTCCAGGCGCACCGCGGCGATCGAGCCGTTGGCGCGGTCAATCTCCGTCACCCGGCTCAACAGCCAGATTTCGATGCCGTGCTCGAGCAAACAGCGGCGCGCCGCCGGCTCGATCCGGGCCACGTCGTAGAGCGAGGCGTGCTTGTGGCCGGGAAAATCCAGGTTGCTGTGGCGCGCGGTCACGTCGCAGACCTTGAACAGGTCGCCCGCGCCCAGCGCGATCATTTCCTCGGTGGCGGTATAGCGGCCATTGTTGCGCATGATGCCGCCGACCAGGCCCGTGCCGAGCAGGCCATCGGTGCGCTCCAACACGATGACCTCGTCCGCCCCGGCCAGGCGCGCGGTCATCGCGGCCGAACAGCCCGCCCAGCCGCCCCCGACAATCACGACTCTCTTCCTCATGGCGAACCTCCTGGGCAGGGGTAGGGGCAACCCTTGCGGTTGCCCACACGAACCCCGCCGCTACTTCCTTTTACGTTTTACGCATTACGTTTCACGCATTACATCGCGCGTCGCCGCATAACCGGCCTCCAGGGCCGCCAGGTTTTTCGCCGTGGCCCGGCGCGGCACGTGGCGCATCACGCTCTGGCGCAGCGATTCCAACGACACCACGCCCGACAGGGCCGCCACACAACCGAGCGCCACCACCCCAGCCGCGATCGGGCGGCCCACGTGTTCGCGCGCCAGGCGGACGATGGGCACCGGCAAGGCGCCGGCCGGCAGCCTGCTCGACGGGACCTGTTCAGGGTCTGCGACGACGTGGGCGCCCGGTTTCACATTCCTGGCGTATCGGTCAACGGCAGCCTGGCTGAGCGCCACCAAGAGATTGGGGTGGTCCGCGCCCGGATAGGTGATCGGCTCGCTCCCGAAGACGACGTCCACCCGGCTTGGGCCGCCCCGCGTGGCCGAGCCATATTCGCCCCGGTGGGCGGCCCACAGGCCCTCGTCCAGGCCGGCGGCCTCGCTCAGGATGGTCCCGGCCAGCTTGATGCCCTGCCCCCCCACCCCGGCGATCAGGGTCTCGTAGCGCGGCACGAAACGGGCCGGCCGGGTCGGCGCTGGCGGAGGCGTGGCTCTGGCATCCCCATGCCATTGCGCCTCGTCGCTCGCCAGCTTCACAAACGACGCCGCCCACTGGCGGTACGCAGTGAAATATTCGGGCCAGGCCGTGCGGCTCAGCACGCCCAGCTCCAGGTTAGCGCCGGCCGTTACGCCGATAATAGAGAAGCCCGGCGTTTCAATCGCCTCGTGGATGAGCGCCGCCAGGCCGTCCGGATCGAGCAAGGAGCCGCGTCCGACGAACGCCGCCTGCAACGCCTTAGCCCACTCCAGCGGCGTCGCCATCGGCTCGATGCTCTGCTGATAAGCGGGCGTCCCCCAGCGCAGACGGTCGAGCGGTTGACGCTCCGTCGTTTCCGTCACCTCGGAGCGCAGCAGCAGCAGGGTCATGCCGATGTTGCGCCGCACCGCGTGGATGAGGTGGTTGGTCCCCAGCGTGATCCCATCGGCGTTCATGATGAGGAGCAGCGGGGTGTGCGGTCGCGCGGCGCGCAGCCCGATGGCGAAGGCGATATTGCGTCCGGGCGGGCCGTGGATAAACGAAACCGGCGGGCCGCCCAGTTCGCGCTCAGGCAGCTCCGGCAGGCTGGAAAGAATGATCGGCAGCTCGCGGTCGGCGGCATGGGGATGCCGCCGCCGCAAGGCCGCCACGCGCGCGATCACCTCCATGAGCATGTGCCACGTCGTCGCGTAGGGCAGCGCGCCAATCATGGGGCTTCCTCCGGCGCCGTGGCAGCGGCTTCCCCCTGCGTGGCGGCGGCTTCCCCCTGCGTGGCGGCGGCTTCCCCATGCGTGGCGGCGGCTTCCCCATGCCGCCGCACCGCGGCCAGAATTTGCTCTGGCGTGATCTGCAGGCCATCCGCCCGATTCACGCCGACTACCGCCGCCCGACCCGCGCTGAGGCGCTCGACTTCCAGCCGGATCTGGCCGTAATTGAGTTCTGGCACAATGATGTGTCTCACCCGCGCCGCCACTCGCCGGACCGCCGCCTCGGGAAACGGCCAGATCGTCCGCACTTTCAGCATCCCGAGTTTGATGCCCTGCTCGCGCGCCAGCGTCACGGCGTGCGCCGCCGCGCGGGCGGTGCCTCCGTAGGCCACCAGCGCCGCTTCGGCATCCTCCAGTTCGATCTCGTCCCAGTCCAGGATTTTGTCCAGGTTGTCGTTAATCTTGCTGGCCATATGTTCCCACCAGGCGCTCACCACCGCCGGGTCTTCGGTCGGATAACCGTACTCGTCGTGCAGCAAGCCGGTGACGTGGAAGCGATAACCATCCCCGAAGGCCGGCAGCGGCGACACGCCGCCGCGCAGGAAGGCGTAGGGCTTGTACTCTTGAGGCGGAACGGCCGGCTCAGCCCGGTTGATAATCGTCAGTTCCTCAGGGGCAGGCACCTGGACTTTTTCCCTCAGCGCCGAGACGACGCCGTCCATGAGCAGGATCACCGGGGTGCGGAACTGTTCGGATAGGTTGAAGGCGCGCACGGCCAGCTCGAAGCATTCCTGCACGGAACTGGGACTCAGGGCGATGATCGGGTGGTCGCCGTGCGTGCCCCACCGGGCCTGCATCACGTCGCCCTGGGCGGCTTTGGTGGGCAGGCCAGTGCTCGGCCCCACCCGCTGCACGTTGATGACGACGCAGGGGATCTCGCTGGCGACGGCGAAGCCCAGGTTCTCCTGCATCAGCGAAAAGCCTGGGCCGCTCGTGGCCGTGGCCGCCTTCATCCCACCCAGCGAGGCGCCGATGATGGCGGCCATGCTGGCAATCTCGTCTTCCATTTGCACAAACACGCCGCCGACCTGCGGCAGCCGCTCGGACAGGATTTCGGCGATCTCGCTGGAAGGCGTGATGGGATAGCCCGCGTAGAAACGGCAGCCGGCGGCAATGGCGCCTTCGGCGGCGGCCTGATTACCGTGCATGAAGGAGGGCCTGGACATTGTCCACCTCCACTTCTGGAGCGATGATCTCGATCGCAAAATCCGGGCAGTGCCGCTCACACAGCTTGCAGTTGATGCACTGACCGAGGCCAGGCGTGATCGGGTAGCCGACCTCGTCTTCTGCCAGGACATCCTGAGGACACCAGGCCACGCACAAGCCGCAGGCTTTGCAGAGTTCCTTGTAGACTCTGATCTCGAAGATCCCACGGCGAATCTGGGCCACGTTCTATGACTCCGTGACAGCGGCATCCCCATGCCGCGTTTCGTGCTTAGCCTGGAGCTCCTCCAGCTTGGCGTAGTAACGCTGGCTGAAATCCACCGAGCCGCTGCGCTCGAAGATCACGCCGCGCCAGGTGCGCTGTTCCTCGCTCACACCCTCCAGTGGCTGGGTCGCCACCTGCCAGGAGGGCGCCTCCGGCGAGGTGAGGCGCAGGGGCAATTTGCCGCGCCGCAGCAAGGTGGGGTTAGTGCGCTGCGTGTCGGCGTCCATGGCCGCGATCATCCGCGAGGCTTCGGCCATATCGTTCAACTTGCCGTACAAGACATGGCAGTTACTGATCACCTCGATCAGCGCAAAGCCCGATACGCCCATGGCCTGTTCAACCAGCTTGGTCAGGGCGGCCGTATGGTTCACCGTGGCCCGCGCATAGAAGGGCGCGCCGGCCGCGCGGGCCAGCGCCTCCAGGTTCATGGGGCGCTCGAACGACCCGGCGCGCGTCGTGGTCGTATGCCCGCCAATCGGCGTCGTCGGCGACATCTGCCCGCCCGTTAAGCCATAGGTGTTGTTGTTGACCACGATAGCCGTCAGCCCGATGTTGCGGCGCATGGCGTGTACCAGGTGATTGCCGCCGATGGACATCGCGTCGCCGTCGCCCATGACGACGATCACCGCCATCTCCGGGCGCGCCAGCTTCAGGCCGGTGGCAAAGGCCGGCGCCCGGCCGTGCGTCGTGTGCAGCGTATTGAAGTCCACGTAGCCCGACATGCGCCCGGTGCAGCCAATGCCAGAGACCATCGCCACCTTGTCTTTATCCAGTCCCCAAAAGTGAACCGCTTGCGCGATCGCGCTCATGATGATGCCCAGCCCACAACCCGGACACCACGTCGTCGGCAGCACCTGTGGGCGCAGATATTCGCGCAGGATGAACGAGTTTTGGAGCTTCACCTCGACCTCCTTCAGAAGATAAAACCGAAGCGGAAAGGGTCTTCCGCGTGCAAGATCCATTGGGCCGTGCCCATCAGGAACGAGCGCGCGGTGATCGCCGGGATAACGCCCGGCGTCCCCATGTCGGCGCGGGGGACGTCCACCTGGACTAATCGCGCCAGAAACCGCAGCCCCAGCAGGCTTTCGTGGACGAAAGTCTCCCCGGCGTGCAGGCGGCCCGCTGCGGCTTCAATCGCCGCCCGCGCCGATAACCCCGTGCCGGACGGCGTGCGCCCGGTCGTCTGCGGCGCGTAAAAGTTGGCAACGCGCGCTCCGCGCTCGTCGGGCAGCGGTTCCCACAGGGTAATTAAATCAACCGGGCGCGGCTCGCCGATCCGGTCGCGGCCCACGTAGGCGGGCAAGGCCGTTTGTTCGCGCGCGGCCTGCCACACACGCGTTCCAACGTCCAGCAGCGCGTCGTGGTTCACGTGGAGGAGCGCAGGGAGGCCCACGGCGCTGGCTTCCACAAAAGCGTACGTCAACCCGCCGTAGCCCAGCTGCGCCTTGACCTCGCCCATCCCGGCGATGTGGATGACCTGCTCACCGAGGCTGTAAGAGGCCACGTTGTCAAACGTGATCGCGACCGGCTCGCCGTCCTTTAAGCGGACGTGCACATCTACCCGTCCAGCCACCGTATCCAGCCTCAACGACAGTTCGCCGTCCGGGCTTTCGCTGGCGACGATGCCGGCGTCAATCAGCGCCGCCGTCGCGCTGAAAGTGCTGTCGCCGCACATCTCGAAATAGCCGCGCGGGTGGAGGAACAGCAGCCCGACGTCGCCGTCCGGCGTCGCCGGGTCGGTCAGCACCGCGCCGAGCATGTTCTTGTGACCGCGCGGCTCCTGCATCAGGCTGGCACGGATGTGGTCGCAATGCTCGGCAAAGTAAGCCTGTTTCTCCGCCATGGTCGCGCCGCGCAGCGGCGGCAGCCCCCCGACGACGACGCGCGTCGCCTGCCCGTGGTGATAGTCCCAGGTGTAGAGGACCCGTTGCGCCTTCATTTCCGTAGGGGCGGGCCGCTTGCCCCCTGCATAAGGGGTGCGCCCGCCCAAGTCTTCAGTAGGGGAGATCCGTCACAATCTGGCGGAATTCGTCCTCGGTGAAGGCGCGCGAGGTCTGGGTGCGGATGTTGCCGTGCGAGCCGATGGCCAGCATCAGCTTCGCCACCGTCTCGTCGTTGGGCGCTTCCAGGAGCATCACAAAATCATACTGGCCCGTGACCAGATACCAGTGCTTCAACTCCGCGCCCAGTTGATGGATGACCTCGCGGGCGGTGTCAATCCGGGCAGGCGCGCCCTTGATCTTGTCCATGCCCTGCTGGGTGTAGTTTCCGAGCACGATGTAAGTAGCCATTGCGTCTCCTTTCACGGTTCAGCCCTAGCAATGCCATAGCAAAGGCAGCCTCATGCCATTGCTGATTTCGCGCAGCGCCAGGCCGCGAGGGCCCATTTAGCCCTGACGGTTATTGAGTTGTGGGTGCAACGGGGCGACGCAGGCCGCCCCGCTGCGGTGAGCGGCAGTGCAAACTGCGTCAACCGTCGCCGCCGGCCGGCTGCATGAACAGGAACGGCGACTCTTCGTACCACCCGACTTCGACGTACTCCGGCGTGTCATCCTCCGGCCCGTAGCGCACCGGGCGCGCGCCGCGCGCCGCCATCGTCGCCATTTTCTTCTCGTAGCTCTCGCGCTTGGGCACGCACGCGCCCACCGGGCAGACCTCCGCGCAGCGCGGCGTGTTGTACAACCCTTCGCAGTCCACGCAGATCCGGGGGTTAATGATGAACTGATGCGGGCCGGGGCTGATGGCCTCCACCGGACAGTCGGTCGCGCAGGCGGTGCAGTTGATGCACTCTGCCGTGATCATGTGTGGCATGGTTACGCTACCACCTTGGCTCGCTGCAGGATTTTCTCGCCGAAGATGTTCGTCAGCCCTGCTTTAGCCACACGGTCGTGGTACACCTCGGGCTTCGGGCCGTCGTAGAAGCCCTTTTGCTTCATCCGCTGGAAGTACACCGAACCCGAGAAAGTGTATTTCTTCGACAGCCCGCCGGGCCGGTCCATCTCCTCGCGCACATAAGTGATCGCATCGCCGACGCAGAGGGCGTCGGGCAGGATCAGCGGCGCCTTCCCGGCCAGGTAACGCGCGGCGTTTTGCCCGGCCACCCAGCCGGTGACCATCGCCTCGGTATGGCCGACGAGCAGGCCGGCCTTCTCGCCGGCGCAGTACAGGTTGTCCACCGGGCCGCGCACGTGCATGGCGTCGTCGCGCGGCGAGAGCTGCGAGTAGCGCATCGAGTTGCCAATTGTCCCGGAATACGGGTCGAGATAGCGCGCCTCTTCCAGCCCGGGGACCTGGCGCAGCTGTTCCAGCGGGATGTACGAGGTCATCAGCTTCACCTGCCCGGTGTCGAGCAGGATGATGTTGTGCGCGTACTCGGGCAGCGCGTACTGCTGGCAGGCCTTCAGGCCCAGTTTCTCCTCGTGGACGAGGTGTTCCGGGATGGGCACGATTGCCAGGCCGGTCCGCTCCATCTCCGCGACGATGTCCGGGCGCAGCGTGTCTTTGGCGAGCTTGCACGACCCGCTCATCGCGCCGACGCCGCCATCCGAGCGCGTCCCCATCCGTTCGGGGATGCCGACCAGCCCGGCGAGACTGACGCGCGGCCCGAAGGTCGGGCAGCGGACGATGCACATCACGCAGCCGTTCCCGGCTTCGGTGCACCAGCTCTGCCCGCCGACCGTTCCAGTCGCGTCTACGAAGACGTCGCCGGTGATCAGCGCGCCATTCTCCAGCGCCACGCCGGTGATGCTATTGGTCCCGCCGCGGTGCGCGCTGGTCACGCGGGCGATCAGCCAGAACTCGACGCCGTATTCCAGCAGGCAGCGGCGGGCGGCCGGTTCGATGTGGGCCACGTCGTAAAACGTGGCGTGCTTGTGTCCCGGAAACTCGACGTTCCGGTGGCGCGCCGTCTCGTCGCAGACTTTGAACAACTCCCCGCCGCCGAGGGCGAACATCTCTTCGGTGGCGACGAAGCGGCCATTGTTGCGCATGATGCCGCCGACCAGGCCGGTGCCCAGCAGGCCGTCGCTGCGCTCCAAAACGATGACCCGCTCGGCCCCGGCTTTCTTGGCGGCCAGCGCCGCCGCGCAGCCCGACCAGCCGCCGCCGACGACGACCACATTGGCGTGGGTGCTTTTGCGTTTATAGACTGTAGAGGGGACGACACCAATGGTCTGCGTCCCGCTAGTTGACTGACTCATGGCTACCTCCAATTACGTTTACGCATTACGTCGCGCAGGGATCTGTAGTAACGACTTCAGTCGTTATCTGCCGATTTCCGTGCCTGCAGGCCCTTCACCCGCCACGGCCCGGCCAGCAGCCGCCAGCGGCAATGGGGCGAGTGCGCGGCCCGATGATAGTGAGCCGGATAGTGCGAGCAGGTAGGGGCGGGCCGCTTGCCCCCTGCATAAGGGGGTGCGCCTGCCCTGAGCCGAGGCCGGACCAGGGGAAAGGCCAGCGGCCTCGCCAGTAGCGACGGCACGCTACGCGCCATGCCATCGCCCATTGTCCGTGAGACGTGCAGCTGCGAGATCATAGTTCGACCGGCGCTGCCTGACCTTCGGGCCGTGCAGGCCCGGCCGGCAGTCGGAGAGACAGGAGGGCGGCGACGGCGGCCACGCCGATGAAGAGATAAAAGGCCAGGCGGAAGGCCGTCAGGCTGCCTCCAAAGTCCCCTGCCAGGCCACGACCTAATATTACCCCAAAAACGGTCGCGCCGAGCGTCCCGCTGACAAACCGGAGCATATTGAAAATCCCCAACGCTACGCCGAGTTTTTCCCGGCCGACGACCAGCGTCACGGCGTTCGCCGTCGGCGACTGAGTCAGCCCCATGCCGAAGCCGAGAATGACGAGCGTGAGGACGATGTGCCAGTTGGCGGTGCCTTCCCACCAAAAAGTCAGTCCAACGCCGGCCAGGGCGACGATGCCCATGCCGATCAGACAGGTCAGGCGGCTGCCCACCAGGTCGGAGAGGCGGCCCGCCCCCGGCGAGGCGATGGCCAGTGTCACCGCGAGGGGCGCAATCAGCAGCCCGGCCTGCCCGCTCGTCCGGCCCTGCACGCCGATGAGGAACAACGGCAGCAGCAGCTGCATCCCGAACAAGCAGAACAACTGCGCGCTGGAGACGAAAGTCGTCACGCCATAGCCCTCCTGGGTAAACAGCTTCAAGTCCACAAACGGCTGCGACAGCCGCGATTGTGAGAGGAAAAACACGATCAACAGCACAGCGCAGCCACCCCAGAGGAGCAGATTGACCGCCAGGCCATAGTCCTGCTCGAGGCCCTGGGTGAGGTTGAACATGAATAGGATCGTCGTCAGGGTCAGTGTGGCTGCGCCGATCAGGTCAAAGCGCTCCTGCCCGTGCTTGGCGTCGGACGGGACAAAGGCCGCAATCATCACCACGCCTAACAACGTCAGCCCGGCGTTAAACCAGAAGACGGCGGGCCAGCCAAAGTGCTGGACGAGCAAGCCGCTGATCACCGGGCCAAAGCCGTGCCCGGCCCCGTTCACCGTCGCCCAGAACCCCATGGCCCCGCCGCGCTCGTTGGGCGGGAAGACCTCGGCGATGATGCCCATGACCGCCGGGAGAGTGGGCGCGTTGAAAATCCCGGCCAGCGCCCGGAATAAAATCAGCCAGCCGATGGACGGCGCAAATACCGCGAGCGCCGACCAGAGGGCCACCCCTCCCATCCCGATCAGATAAATTCGTTTGTAGCCGAACATATCCCCCAGGCGTCCGCAGACGGGCATCAGGGTGGAAAAGAGCAGGACGTAAATGCTGACGACCCAGACGCCGAGGTTAAGGCCGACGTGGTAGTGCTCCATGATCGAGGGCAGTGCGACGTTCATCATGCTGTTGCCAAATGTGCCAACCAATGACCCGACCAAGACCGTAGCCAAAATCCACCAGCGCTGCCTGGCCCAAGTGTGATTACTCTCAGACATAGCTCATTCGGCGAAGTGGCAGGCGACCATGTGACTGCCGCCCATATCTCTGAACACCGGTTCTTCCTCAAAACAGACGGCCTGCGCCAGGGGGCAGCGCGTGTTGAAACGGCAGCCGTGCGGCGGACGGATCGGGCTGGGGATCTCGCCTTTCAGCACGATCCGCTCGCGCTGTTTCTCCATCTTTGGATCCGGGATGGGAACGGCGGCCAGCAGCGCCCGCGTGTACGGATGCAGCGGGCGGTGATAGAGCTCGTGGCTTTCGGCAAATTCCATGATCTTGCCCAGGTACATCACCGCCACGCGGTTGCTGATGTGCCGCACGACCGCCAGGTCGTGCGCGATGAAGAGATACGTCAGACTGAAGGCCTCCTGCAAGTCCTCCAGTAGGTTGATGATCTGGGCCTGAATCGAGACGTCCAGCGCGGAGATCGGCTCGTCGCAGATGATGAAGACCGGGTCGGAGGCGAGGGCGCGGGCAATGCCGATGCGCTGCCGCTGGCCGCCGGAGAACTCGTGCGGGTAGCGGGTGTGCACGCGCGGGTCGAGGCCGACGACCTTGAGCAGTTCCTGCACCCGCTCCCGGACCACCGGGCCGTGCGCCATGCCGTGGACGATCAGCGGTTCGCCGACAATTTGCTCGACCGTCATGCGCGGGTTGAGCGAGGCGTACGGGTCCTGAAAGACCATCTGTATTCGCTGGCGCAGGTGGCGCAGCGGCTCACCCGTCATGTGCGTCAAGTCGTGGCCTTCAAAGCGCACACTGCCCCAGGTGATGGGGTTCATCTTGATCACCGCCAGACCGGTGGTAGATTTGCCGCAGCCGCTCTCGCCGACCAGCCCGACCGTCTCGCCGCGCCGGACGTCGAAGGTGATGCCATCCACGGCTTTCACCGCCCCAACCTGCCGGGCGATGGGGAACCCGCGGAAGAGCGGGAAGTGCACCTTCAAATCGCGGATTTCGAGCAAGACGGAGTTGCCCTCAGTGGACGTGGTCATGGGAGACTGTCTCCATCTCCGCAAGGGGATCTTCGACTTGTGTGACATCCACCCAGCACGCGCTGTAGTGGTTCGGCGCCACCCCCTGAAGGGGATCTTCGACCGGCATCGGCGCGGGCCGCTCCGTGAAGCACTTGTCAATGCGGTACGGACAACGCGGGACGAAGGGACAGCCGGCGGGTGGATTGGCGAGGTCGGGCGGCAGGCCGGGGATAGGCGTCAGCCGTTTGGCGCTGCCCGCATCCAGCCGCGGGATCGCGCCGAGCAAGCCCAGGGTATAGGGATGGCGAGGCCGGTCGTATAGTTCTTCAATCGGGGCGTTCTCCATGACGTGCCCGGCGTACATGACGATGATCCGGTCGGCCAGCCCGGCGACGATGCCGAGGTCGTGCGTGATCCAGATGACCGACATGCCGATTTCGTCGCGCAGACGTTTGACGAGGGCGGTGATCTGCGCCTGGATGGTCACGTCGAGCGCCGTCGTCGGCTCGTCGGCGATGAGGAGCTTGGGGTTGCACGACAGCCCCATGGCGATCATCACGCGCTGACGCATCCCGCCGGAGAACTGGTGCGGGTAATCGTCGAGGCGGTTGACGGCGTCCGGGATGCCGACCATTCGCAGCAGTTCGAGCGAGCGCGCGCGGGCCGCCTTGCGGTCCAGACCGAGGTGCACCATCATCGCCTCGCTCATCTGCTGGTTGATAGTCAGCACCGGGTTGAGCGAGGTCATCGGGTCCTGAAAGATCATCGCGATCTCTTTGCCGCGCACGCGCCGCATTTCCTCCTTGCTCAATTGCAGCAAATCGCGCCCGTCGAAAATCACCTGGCCGCCGACGATGCGGCCCGGCGGCGAGGGGATCAGCCGCATCACCGAGAGCATCGTCACGCTCTTGCCCGAGCCGCTTTCGCCGACAATGCCCAGCGTTTCGCCCTGCTTAAGCTCAAAGTTGACGCCAGTTACCGCCGTAACGGCTTTGCCTTTGGTGTGGAAAATGGTCTTCAGGCCTTCTACCTGAAGCAGGGGGGGCGCGGTGCTCATAGGTGTATATCCTCGATTTTCGGGAGCGGCAGGAGCGCGCGCACTTCCTGGGGGCGGATGAGCATGACCGGGCACGGGGAACGGCGCGCCACCCGGTCCGCCGTCGGGCCATAAGCATAGGCGTCCGGGCCGCCCTCGCCGTGCGTGCACATGACGATCAAATCAATTTTCGCGGTTTGGGCATACTGCAGGATGCCACCCGCCGGCCGGCCAAAGGCCACGGCGACCTGGGCCTGAATGCCTTTGGCCCGCAGCTGCTCGGCGATTGGGAGGAGCAGCCGCTTGGCCTCGGCTTCCAGGCTCGCCATTTCACTCTCTTTATAGACCGGATGGCGAGTGGCGTCCAGGTCCTCTTCCGACTGGGGGAGATGCACCGAGGTCAAAAAGGCAGCCGCGGCCTTAAAGGTGCCGCCGCTCCGCCCACTCGGCGAGGGCAGCACCATCAGCAGATGCACGGTGGCTTTCAGGGACGCGGCCAGCATCTCGACGTAGGGCACGGCTTCCTGCGCCAGTTCCGATCCATCCAGGGGGAGAAGGATGTTCTGAAACATATTTCGTCCTGTGTCTAAATCATGAGACGTGAAACATACCCTACGTTTTACGCTCCGCGCTTCACGCTCCACGCTCCACGCTTCACGCTCCACGCTTCACGCTCCACGCTCCACGTTTCACGCCTCTGCCTTCCCGAATTTCTTGAACCGCTGCTGCGGGTCGGAGACCGAGCGCAGCCAGCCGGCGACCATGTTAATGAAGAGGACCGTCAGCCCGATGGCCACGCCGGGAAAAGTCACCAGCCACCAGGCTTTCTGCATGTAATCGCGCCCGTCGGCCAGCATCAGCCCCCACGACGACTCGGGCGGCTGGATGCCCATCCCCAGGAACGACAGCGCGGCCTCCGCCAGGATGATGCGGGCCAGTTCCATGACCACGATGGTGAGGATGGGGGAGACCAGGTTGGGCAGGATGTGTGCAAAGACAATCCGCATATCGCTAGCCCCGATCACGCGCGCCGCCCGGACGAAAACCTCCTCGCGCAGCGAGAGCGTAATGCCGCGGACGATGCGGGCGAAGATCATCCAGCCGTTGATCATCAGCGCGATCATCATATTGATCTCGTTCGGGCCGAGCATCACCAGGATCGTCAGCGCGACGAGGAGACCGGGAAAGGCCGTCTGGATATCCACCCAGCGCATGATGAGGTTATCCACCCAGCCGCCGAAATAGCCGGCCAGCATCCCCAGCACGGTCCCAAAGACGCCCGTGACCAGCACCACAATCAGGCCCACTTTAAGCGACACTCGGCTGCCGTGGATAATCCGGTCCAGGATGGGGCGGCCCAGTTGATCCGCGCCGAGCGCATAGTGGTGGTTGAATTCGTCCTTGACGAACAGGGTCGGCGGCGACAGGCGCAGGCGCAGGTTTTGCTTGGTGTAATCCCTGGCAATCCAGGGGGCCGTGAGGGCCATCCCTAGAAACAGGGCAAACCCGATCACGCCCGCCAGGGCGACGCGGTCAGAGAGTAAGTCGAGGAACAGCTCTCGCAGCGTGTGCAGGAAAGGATAACGCCGCGCGGCGACCTGCTCGGCGGGTTCCATCACACGAGCACCGTGGAGTTTGAGGTCGCGTAAACTCGTAGCCATCAGAATCTCCTCTGGCGCAGGGCCTATCGCTTATGGCTTATCGCTTATCGCTTATGGCTTATCGCTTATCACACCTGGTAGATGGTCTACTCTCAACAACTTACGATAGGCGATAGGCGATACGCGATAGGCGATACGCAACACGCAATACGCAATACGTTAAGTGTAGCGGATGCGTGGATCAAACCATCCGTAGGTCATGTCAATGATCAGATTGAGTCCGACGACGAGGACGCCGACGACGAAGACGTCCGCCTGCAGCAGCGGCAAGTCTTTACGCTTGATGGCGTCCATCGCCAGCTGGCCCACGCCGGGCCAGGCAAAGACGACCTCGACGATGACGGTGAAACCGGCCAGCAGACGGCTGAGCTCCCAGCCGCTGAGCGTGACGATCGGAATCGCCGCGTTCTTGAGCGCGTGACCCAGGATGACGGATTGCTCGGCCAGCCCGCGCGCGCGCGCTGCCATGACGTAATTTTTGTTCAGTTCGTCCAGCACACTCGAGCGGACAATCTGGGTGATGCGCCCCAGCGGCGCAGCGGCGAGGGTCACGGCCGGCAGCGCCAGGAAACTCCAGACCTCGGCGCCGGTGGCGTAGCCGGAGGAGGGGAACCAGCCCAGCCCGACGGCGAAAATGAGGATGAGCATCAGCCCCAACCAGTTCGAGGCGACGCACATGCCGACCAGCGAGCCTAAAGTGCAGGCGTGGTCGAGCAGCGAGCGCGGGCGCAGCGCCGCCAGCACGCCTAAGGGAATGGCGAAGACCAGCGCGATGAGCATCGCCGCAAAGGCCAGCAGGAACGTCGCCGGCAGGCGCTCGATCACCAGCGGCAGCGCCGGCGCGCGCTGCCAGAGGGATTGGCCAAAATCGCCGCGCACCGCGTCGCCGGCGAAGTCGAGGAACTGATCGAGCAGCGGCCGGTTGAACCCGAGCGCCTCGCGCATTCGCTCGTACTCCGCTTGCGAGGCGTCGAGCGGCAGCATCACCTTCACCGGGTCGCTGATGACGTGGGTGATGACGAACACCAGCACCGACACCAGGGCGACCGAAATAGCAGCATAAAGGAGGCGGCGAACGAGGTATCCAGTCATCGGGGTCTCCTCTACCGATCAAAGCCGCATTCCATCAATTATTGTTGAGCTTCTCCGGCGGCGGTTGCGACCAGCCGCCGGAGAAGCCTACTAGCATAGGGCCGGGCCAGCGGCCACATTATCTTACTTCACGCTCATTGTGGCAAACAGGACCCGGCCATCCAGGCGCGGCGTCCACTGCAGCCGCTGGCTCAGCCCGTAAATGTTCTCCAGGTTGACCAGGAATAGGAAAGCCGCCTCGTCGCGCGAAATCTGCACCGCCTTCTGATACATCTCCTGGCGCTTGGCGACGTCGGTCTCGGTCCGTCCCTTGTTGATGTACTGGGTGACTTCCTCGTTGCAGTACGACGAGCCGCGCCCCTCGCAGGAGTAGTAGTTGGAGAAGGTCCGGTCGGCGTCCAGGAAGGGGTTGTCGTGCGAGACGAAGATCATCTGCGGCCGGCTCTCCCGGTTGAACAAGATGTCCAGATACTTGCCGAACTCGCTGATGTTGACCTTGACGTTCAGGCCGACTTCGTTCAACTGGCCGGCGATGGCTTCGACCAGCTCCCCGTCTTTGAGCCAGCGCCCCTTCTCGCTCTCCAGCACGATCTCGCTGCCGTCGTAGCCGGCCTCTTGAATGAGCGTCTTGGCCTTATCCGGGTCATAGGTGTAAGCCTCGGTGCTGGGGTTGAAGCCGAAGTGCCCGGGGGTCAAGACCTGGCCGCGGGCGACGACGGCGAAGCCGCCAAAGATGGCTTCCGCCAGCGCCTCCTTGTCCACGGCATAGTTGATCGCCTGGCGGATGCGGACGTCCTTCAGGGGGCCGGTCTGGTTGTTCAGGATGATGATGGGGAATTCCAGGCCCGGCGTGTGCACCGCCACCGGGGCCTGGTCAATCTGCTCCGGCAGCAAGTTCGGCACCAGGTCCACCTCGGCCGACTGCAGCGCGGCCAGCCGCGTGGACTCTTCCTGGATCGGGCGGACG